>CAVBMG010000010.1:0-53465 GCA_963596435.1 Agathobacter sp. | reverse complement strand
AGAGAGGTATTTGTTATGGCTTCTATGAAAGATATTATATCCAGTCCTGTTTTGCTGGTCATGGTCATTATCGGTCTGTTATATATTGTCGGCTTTTCTCTAGTATATCTGAAAAAGGCATATTCTCACTGTCTTGAACTTGGCATTTCCAAAGAAGACATTCACAGCGTTATCAAGTCCAGCCTTGTCTTCTCTATTGTGCCAAGTCTGTCTATTGTAGTCGGACTCTTCGCCCTGATTGCAGTACTGGGTACTGTATGGAGCTGGTGGCGCTTGTCAGTAATCGGTTCTTTATCCTACGAATCCCTTATTTCCAGTTCTGTAGCCTCTGCCATCGGCTTTACCACCAGTGCGGAAATGATGGAAAATGCTACAGGACGGGAATTTGGTGTTGTCATGATACTTATGAGTATTGGTATGCTCAGTGGCTTTCTCATTCTGCTGCCTCTTGGTAAGAAGCTCTCCATGAGCGTAAACAAGACAGAAGGCAAAACTAATGATTGGAAATATGTATTAAGTGGTTGTTTTATGTTATGTCTCTTTGCTGTCTATATCCCTGTACTTCTTATTGGTGATACAATCCAGGCAGCCGTTATGCTGACAGGTCTTGTCATCGCTGTAGCTCTTGGTATCCTTGCCAAAAAGCCGGGATTAGGCTGGCTTAACGATTTTATTATGGCATTTTCCATGATAGGCGGTATGATCTCATCTGTTTACTGGGTCAAATTATTTCAATAATGGGAGGTAACTACTATGAGTAAGAATGCAAACAAAATCAAAATAAACGATTCTTTTCAGGCATGGGCACATAAATGGGGACGTGTAGGAACCCTCATTGCATTACTGTACATGATATCCATTCCTTTTGTTGTACTATCCTTCTATGACTGTGTTCCTTCTTTTGGTGAGGTAATCAATATCAGTACGATCAGTATTCTGATGATCTATATTCCCGTAGGCTTCTCAGAAGCCATCAGTTATACTCCTATTCTTGGTGCTTCCTCTTATCTGACTTTTATTACAGGAAACATTATGAACCTGAAATTACCCTGCGCAGTCAATGCAATGAAGCTGGCTAAGAAAGAACCTAATACCCCTGAGGGAGAAGCTATCTCTTCTGTTGCAGTAGCCGTATGTTCCATTATGACTGTACTGATTCTGGCACTGGCAGCTATCCTCAGCACATGGATCAGCCCTATCTTCGAACTTCCTTCTGTTAAAACTGCATCCAACTATCTGATACCTGCCCTGTTCGGTTCTCTTACACTTGGTCTGTTCGCCAGCACAAGCTCCGGCAGTAAGGTAGTAAAAAATGGTGTTATGGGTGTCGTTCCTGTCATTGTTATCATTACAGTTTTAGCATTAATCGTCCGAATTGCCAGCGGTTCTTCCCTGTTTGGTATGGTTGGTTTCCTGATATTATTCATGCTGCCTGTTGCTATTATTTCTTCTCGCATTATGTGGAAGAAAGGTATCATCAAGGTAGTAGAAAAGGATGCGCAATAAACGCATCCTTTTCCTTCTATTTTTCAATATCATAAATGGTTGGGCGTACTGCATATGCCAAAAGATTGGCGGCAGACATTGTATCAAATACCGGAACCTGACATATATCAGCAATTCCTCTTGCATATGTTGCAAGATTGCTGCACTCTACAATGACAGCTCTCAAATCCTTTGTCTTTTCTCTCAGCAATCGAGCCGCATGTAACACATCTCTGTTCATTTTTTCTACATCAAGCTTCTTCCCGCCTTCAATAACAATTTCATGAAAATGTGGTTCTTCCTGCAGCCCTTGCATTGACACTGAAATATCTTTGCTCCATCCAGATGCCAAAAGGTGTTTTTCACTTAACAGTTCTGAATGACCTGTTAATATTCCGATACTTCCACTGCGTCCGATCATCTGCCATACCATTGGAAGCTGACAGAGAGAAGAACCCACAAAAGGAAGCCCTACTTCAGCACCGATGCAGTCCTGATATAGGCTCATCATTCCGCAATCCCCTAATATTCCCTTGATCCCTGCATTTTTCAAATGACGGCAGCCCTCTAATATATTTTCTTTTATAGTATCATTATAATCTAATAAATCAGCAAAACCGCCTTTTATTACTTCATATCGGACAGGATAGGAAAAGGATGCTGCATGTCCGGCATCCCCGGGAATCCTTGGAGTACTGGTAGAAAATACCAATACTCCAATCTGTTGTCCATAATAAGGATAACCCGTTTCTATTAACATATTAAACCACCTGCTTTTTTAATTCTTCTGCTTTCTGATCTCCTACAAAGGTTCTTCCCCAACCTGTAAGCATCGCTATTAACATTGCTATTCCCAGACCGATTCCATGGAAGGCAAACAGTACGATCAAATTCATATTAAAATCTACCGGACTTCCAGATCCTGCTGCAAAGGTATATGCTAACATTGGAGCAAATCCATATGGAATCAGACACATTGACACACAGGAAACCGCATCAAGGATATTTGCACTTCTATCCGGTGAAATGCCATGCTTCTCTGTCAATAAACGCTTTGCTACCGGTCCTTCCATTAAGATCACAACAGAATTACATACTGTAAGGATACATAATAATACATCTACTGCTGCAACGACAAGCTCTGCTTTTCTTGGAGTATCTGCAACCTTAGTTACTTTTTCTAATAATACTTCAAATAAGCCTCCCACTTCCAGAAGATGAACCAGAGACATTAAAAGCATAGCAAATACAACTGTATCCATCATGCCATTGATACCATCCACTAACGTTCCACTCACACTAAAGCTATCCATATCAATGATCAGGATATCTGTTACAGGAAGTAAACCAGATACAACACCAACGATCAGTCCAACAGCTACAGAAGCAGAAAGTGCAACCAGCATATGGGTTCCTCTGATCATCATGATAATTAACAATACCGGAACAATCAGCATGATCAGTCCTTTGGGACTCGTTGCTACAGCAGAAGCAGACACCGCCCCATCATAAGTTGCAATTCCTGTAATGATAAAAAGCACCAGTGCAATTGCCGCACCCAGCATTGAATACTTCAGACGGGAACGTACAACTGTAGGAACCGGTACATCCTGTGAATATGCAGATGCAATTGTAGTATCAGATACCGGTGCAATATTGTCCCCAAAATAAGCAGCACTGACAATTGCTCCTAAAATAAGTGGTGGATAAGCACCAAGTGAGACTCCGACAGGATAAAGGATTGGTGCTAATGACATAACTGTTCCAAGCGCAGTACCTGTTGCTGTTGAAAGAACACTGCCACAGATAAAAATAATCGCCGGAAACAATGCACCTGTCACTCCGATTGATGTACAAAGCCAGGTCAAGCCTTCAATCAAGCCTGTCGTCTTCATGATCTGTGCGACCATGCCGGCAAAGAATAAAATAATGACAATCATGATAACTGTTTTGTCAGCAATTCCTTCGATTAATGCCTCCGCACATTCTGCCGGTTTCTTTGCGAGCAGCATTGCCATAAACATGCCGGCAAGAGTTGGCACCCAGAATGCCATAGGCAAAGCCTTGCCACTCAATGAGAGAAACAAAATACCACCCAGCATAACCAGAAATGGTATTACAAGACCTATCAGACCACCTCGAAATTCAAGACGTTTTTCTTTTTCTTTCATAAAACTTCCTCCTTATCATTTCTCCTCAAATAACAAAAAAGAAGCCAAAAGCCAGTATTATCCGGCTTTCGACTCCTTTGTCGTTTCTGATGATAATTTATCATGCTTTATTCTTTTTTTCTGTAATATGTTTTACAAAATAAATATGTTTTTTTGTAAAATAAATTACACTGCTATTTCGCATATAGTTCCTGTAATACTTCTCCAATAGCAGTAATTCCATATTCTATCTGTTCCATGGATGGAACTGTGAAATTTAACCGGAAAGAGTGTGATTTACTATTATTCGTAATAAATACATCTCCTGAAATAATGGCAACCCTCTTCTCACTGACAAGCTTCTGCACAAGTTCATCAATATCTATCTTGCCGGAAGTGTCGGTACACCATACGAACATCCCACCATCCGGTTCAATACATTTTATCTCTTTTGGAAGTTTCTCACGGATCAGCTTGCACATATATTCACATTTCTCCCCATAAAATGCAGAAACCTCAGAAATGTGCTTTTTAATATCATAATTTTTATAATACTCATAGACAATCATCTGTGCAAGAATATTAGTATGTACATCCGTAAACTGTTTCAACAGGGTTCCACGGTCAACTATCTTCTTGTCAGCAATCATAAAACCTACACGAAGCCCAGGTGCCACTACCTTGGAAAAGCTTCCTGAATAACATACAATCCCAGCATCATCAAAGGACTTAAACGCTGGTACATGTTCTCCCCGGAATCGTAATTCTCCATACGGATTATCTTCTATGATAATTATATCGTGTTTTTTACATACCTCATAAATTGCCTTTCTTCTCTCTAAAGGCATCGTAAGTCCAGTCGGATTGGAGAAGTTTGGGATAAGATATACTGCCTTGATCCGATTTGATGCGATAGCTTCTTCCAACTGATCAGGCAGCATACCGTTGTCATCTCCTTTTACGCCAACCAGCTTCACATTATTGGCTTTTATAGCACTTAAAGAACCAATAAAGATAGTTTCATCACATGCAATAGCATCTCCTTCATTGCAGAAAATTTTAACAGCCATATCATTTGCCTGCTGTGCGCCGGATGTAATCAGCACAGCATCTTCCTCTGTCCCAATGTTGAAGTTTGTCTTTACATATTCTGCAATCTGTTCCCGAAGAGGAGTATATCCCTCACTAATTGAATACTGCAATGCTGCGATGGGATTATCTGTCAGAATTTTCTGGGTAATCTCCGCAATTTCTTTCTCAGGAAATGCTTCCTTGGCAGGGTTTCCTCCGGATAATGCCACAATTCCATCTCCCACCATAAGTTTGAACAATTCACGGATTGCTGATGGTTTTAATGTCTGTACCTTCTCTGAAAATTTATATTCCATAACGTAATCTCCTTTTCATCACCTTTGTTTGGCTTTTATTTATAACGAATAACATTTCGAAGTGGCTTATGCGCCTTGTATGCTGCCATATTTTCTTCATATAACTGTTTCAGCCGCTTTACCCAGCTGTCTCCGGCACCTGCTTTGTGCGTAGTAAGAAATACATCAGGCAGTTCCCATAGCCTTGAATCTTCAGGCAATGGCTCTACTTCGAAGACATCCAGTGCTGCCGCAGCAATTTCTCCTTCTTCCAATGCCCTGATCAGATCTGCTTCCACAACAATAGGACCTCTTGCCGCATTTAAAAACATAGCATCCTTTTTCATTTTCCTGAATGCATCATAATCCATCATATGTCTGGTTGCATCATTTAAAGGCACTACGACTACAACATAATCACATTCTGTCAGCAATGTATCAAGACCTTCACCTGTATCATAGAAATGATCCCAATATAGGCAGTCTTTGTTATACAAGCCATACGTATATACTTCCATTTCAAAGGCTTTTGCACGCTTTGCAATTTCCATTGCAATAGCGCCGTCTCCAATCAGGCCTAATTTCTTAGTATACAAATCTCTGCCTACAACAGACATCCACGGATCTTGATTGAAAGTAATCCATTCATGTCTCTTTTTTGCTTCTGCATATTCCCGCATTCTTCTCGAATACATCATCATTTTACAGAACACATCCTCTGCAATAGACACACTCATGTTCCCTGTTCCATTTGTAAAAAGGATATTTCGCCTTTTCATTTCTTCTAAATCTGCTCCATCCACACCTGCCGCAGGAGTCTGAATCCATTTTACCGATTTACACATATCAAGAAATTCTTTTTTCAACATATACGGATGTATATTAATAACTTCTGCCTCTGCCATTATTTCCGGATGTGCCAGCATTTCATCATTTGAATAGAAATATGTTTCATCCTCTGCACACTCCGGCCATAAGCCTTTATACAATTCATGTGATACAATTTTCATTTTCATCGTCTCCTTCCTGCCTCCTAATGTAACACAGTCAAAAATAAATTTCTGTAAAGCAATTTATAAAAATTCCAGGAAATTTTGTAAAGTACTTTACTTTCTTTCCTGGCTTTGTCATATATAATGTAGATATTCTGAAGCGAAAGAGGGATTTATATGGGCGCTTTATCAAACGACGACATTTATCATGAAGATTTTTCCAGACAGGTTACTAATCCGTGGGTAAAACTCACTCCGGATGAATGGGGCAACCTTACCGAAGGACTGTATCCTACCAGATTTGACAAAAATACAGTAATTTATCATCAGGGTGATGTATTACGCTTCGCGTTTATTGTAAAAAGCGGCAGAGTCCGTCTTGGCTATTACAGCGAAACCGGTGAGGAAAAAGGTATACTGATCGCAGAAGAGAATTGTATGTTTGGAGAGGCTGCTGCCCTGCCGGGTTATCCAACTTACTATACGGCAACAGCAATCGTGGATTGTGAATTATATCTGATTCCAATCCCCAGGCTGATTTCTACCATTAAGTCTGATTCCGATTTTTCACTGAACTTGATCATGCTTATGGCACGCAAAATGCGAATTTATTCTGCGCAGGAGATTGAACTTTCTTTTACAGAGGCATATACCAGAACCTGCCATGCTCTGCTTTATATCGCAGATGTTTATGGTCAGCCTACAAAAGAAGGCATACTCATTCATAACCGTTTTACCCATCAGGAGCTTGCCAATATGATTCATACCAGCAGGGTCAGTGTTGCCAACGTCTTTAGTGAATTGACCAAATGTGGCATTATAGCAAAGCGTGAGGGCTATTATATTATTTTAAAACCGAGTGAACTATATGTTTAAATTCACATAAAAAAGAGGGATATATTATGACAGGGATTATTATCTATAAGATTGAAACGTTTGTATTAATGATGCTGCTGGGCGTACTTGCAGCTAAGACAGGTGTTTTAAAAAAAGAAAGCTTAAGCACCATATCAGGACTTCTGGTAAAAATAACCTTTCCCTGTCTGGGATTTGCACTGATCTATGATGCAGATACCTCACTTTCAGATTTTGCTGCTAATTGGAGGTTTGTAATCTTTGAGTTGCTGTTATCTGCTATTCTTCTGTTACTTGGCGTTATCTCCATGAAGCAGATGCATCTGCCCAACTCTACAAGACAGATCCACGTCATACAGACCATGTTTGGAAATCAGGGATTTATGAATATTCCTATTCTGCTTTCGATTTTTACCAACGGAGAGGCAAGTGTATATATTGCTATTTTTACTTTGATAGATCAGATCTTACTATGGTCATTGGGCGTTATCATTATGTCCTCTTCAGACCCGGCTAACCCAGATGTGCTATCATACAATACCATAAAGAAGATTCTCAATCCTATGAATGTCTGTATGATTGCAGGGGTTATCCTTACAACCTTTCACATTCAGCTTCCAGAGGTTCTTTCTTCTACCATTTCCTCTGTTGGGAATGTCAGCTTCAGTCTTGCACTCATTTTTCTTGGTGCGACGCTTTCTTATATTTCATTAAAAAATATGGAATATATTTATGACTATTTTTTTCTTGTAATTGTAAAAATGATTCTGATTCCAGTTGGTGTTGCTATTCTGGTATCACATTTCCTCTCTCCAACTGAAACCATAATTCTTACACTTATGGCATGTATGCCGGCTATGTCTGCTATTCCGATGATGGCAGAAAACTATCACTCTGATGCAGAATTTGCCTCTAAAACATGCTTTGTCATGACTCTCTGCTCTATATTTACGATTCCACTGGTATTCTACCTTGTAGAGTGGCTGGGCATTTATATCGGTTATTGATTCAGGAATTCTGTACCAGGACCATAGCAGAGATGCCCTCAACTGTGACAGAACCTTCGGCTGTTCCAAGGGATTCACATCCTGCCTTTTCACCATTGACACAGATATCCCAAGTTCCAGCAGGTAAGTTTACTGTGACTGCATCAGGATTGCCATTATAAATCACTGCAATATTCTGTGCTGTTTCGCCCTGTGCCTCACCCTTAATAATATAGGCTACCACATTTGCATCCAGTCCGCTCATAAAAGTAAGAGTATTCTGAATATCAGTTGCTGTTGTCATACGCAGTGCGCTGTGTGCCTTACGGAACGCAATCAATCCTTTATAATATTCATAGATATCCATCGCATTGCCCTTATTATCCCATTTGATACTGTTGGTTGCATCAGGGGAACAATAGCTGTTCTCATCGAATCCGCTCTCTGACTTCTCATTTGGCTTGGAACGAAGCATTTCTTCACCAGCCTGCATGAAAGGTACACCCTGTGCGGTAAGAATGATCGCACTGCCTAACTTATTCATCTTCCTTCGATCTGCTTCGCTGTCAAACGCATTGGAAATGGCAAGTTTATCCCAGAAGGTCAGATTATCATGACAGGATATATAGTTAATGCTCTGTCCCGGCTGCCCTGACCAGTTGAGTTTACCTCTGCTGCTCAGGTTGAGCTGTGGATGGGCAGTTGCTGCCACAACGCTGAACCGGATATCATCCTCCAGACCTGCTTTCCCACTTACAAATCCTTTATCCGACACATTAAATACACTACCCTTGATGCCATCACGAATATCATCACTGAAAGCACCTATGCGGTCTAACTGGTAAATATGGTTCTTCGTTGCCTGCTGTGCTGCTGATAATGCAGACTCTCCACCAGTCCATCCCTCGCCATATACCATAATAGTAGAATCCACCTTATCCAGTGCTTCTCTGACAGCTCTCATAGTATCCAAATCATGTACTCCCATTAAGTCAAAACGGAAGCCATCTATATGATACTCTGTCGCCCAGTATACAACAGAGTCTACGATATACTTACGCATCATGGCACGTTCTGAGGCTGTTTCATTGCCACAGCCTGAACCATTGGAATAGTTACCGTCCTTTTTTCTATAATAATAATCCGGTACAGTCTTCTGAAACCACGAATCAGCCAGATTATATGTATGATTGTATACAACATCCATTATGACGCGAAGCCCATTCTGATGAAGTGTCTGTATCATCTGTTTCATTTCACGGACACGTACTTCCCCATGATAAGGATCTGTACAGTAAGAACCCTCAGGTACATTATAGTTCTTAGGATCATAGCCCCAGTTGAACTGTGCTATATCAGGTTTTGTCTCATCTACAGTAGCATAATCATAGCTTGGCAGAATCTGTACGTGAGTCACTCCCAGCTCCAGAATATGATCAAGTCCTGTTGACAGTCCCTCGCTGTTCTTGGTTTCACGCTCTGTCAGTCCAAGGAATTTACCTGTATTCTGAATGCCTGATGACGCATCCGAAGATAAATCACGAATATGTAATTCGTAGATTACTGCATCTGTTGCGTTACTGAAGGCAGGTCTGACATCTGCGTCAAATCCATCTGGATTGGTGGTTTCCAGATCAAGAATCTCACCTCTGTTACCATTTACTCCTGTACTTCTTGCATATAAGTCAACGACTTCATTTATATCATTGCCATTTCTCACAGAATAGGTATAATAAACACCTTGCAAGTCACCTGTCTTCTCACACACCCAGATTCCCTTAACATACATAGTCATTGGAATCGTTTCCATTAAATTGTCACCATCACCTTGCTCATACAGGTTCAGTGACACCTCTGTGGCAAGAGGTGCCCATACACGAAAGATTGTCTTATTCTTCGTATATACAGCACCTAAATCATTGCCATCATATGCCCATTCTTCATCAAAAGCTGCAGAACCGACCTCATTATTCATAAATAAATCCCTCTTATTTCATTGTAAAGGTATGTGTTACCTTATAGGTTCCATCCGACTGCCGGATTCCTGTTAAATCCACTGTACAGCTTCCCATATGCTTCTCTACCAATGCTCTGGTCGCATAGCCCTCTTCATAATCTCCGTTATCATAGGCTTTTGCAATTTTCTTCCAGAGAGCTTCATCTTCTATCACATTGGTAAAAGTAACGGTATTGCTGTTGCTGTCCAGAATATGAGACAGACAATCTATATAATAGTCATCCAGTGTAGAGATCAGATCCGTACTTCCGGTTGCATTGCTTACCGTATGGGCCGTGATTCTGGTCTGCGTGGTCGTTCCACTGGTGGTTGTATTATCACTAGTTGTCGTCTGTCCGGTTGTAGCTGTGTCCGGTGTGGTGGTCTGTGTCGTAGCAGCCGTAGTCGTTGATGACTGCGCAGGTGTAATTGTAGTCTGACCTGGTGTTACATATCCTACATAGACAATATCCTGCGTATTATTATCCTGTTCAGGCTGTGTATTCTCTTCCAGATTACGGTATTTCGTTCCATTGCAGGGAGGCAGATACACAGAAAGTTCTCTCCTTACATGGTCTTTGGCATAATCTGCATCGGAACAGTTGAAATAATCATACGTGTTGGGATTGGTATCATCCCAGGTTGTATCTACATTATAATATCCGTCATCCAGCTTCACGATATTCCATGCATGGTTCTCGCCGGCATAACCTTCTACATAATAACATGGAATCCCCAACTGCTGCATGATATACTGGAAAGCCCTCGCATATCCTGCACATACTGTTCTTCCATTGACCAACGCACTGTAAGCACTCTGGTTCATAGGTGCATTTTTGTCATATACAACAGAATCAAGAAGCGCATCATGCACCGCTACTTCCTTATCATAATCTGTATATTTTCCATAGGTCTGATCCAGAATCTTCTTAGCGCCTGCATCAAAAGCCGGTTTAGCCGTATCCATCTGTGTTGCTGTAATATTAAAAGACAGGTCGATCTCGGCAATACTTCCATCCGGTGCATATTGATACCCATATGCTGTATTCATCCAGAACAGTTCCGGGTGATCATTGCATACCGCCATAAAAGCATTGCGAAGCTGAGCTGGTGAAATAGCCTCCACTGGTGCAAAGCTCTTCCTGAGATCCTGTGCATTGGCATAGATCTGACGGTACAGCGCCTTACCAGTATCATTAAGCATCTGGTAATAGGGATATATCACCTCATCAAAGGTAAGTCCTTCTCCTGTATTGCCCTTACTTAATGTCCGCTTCAGCTCCTGCGCTTTATGATCTGTAATCTCAGTGCCTTTGCCCTCTACAGCTTCCAGACCATTTAAGCCTGATACTTTGCCAGATACATTTATGGAATTCTCATCTGGTGCCTGATAGCCGCCTTCTCCTGATAGCTGTGTACTGATTCCATCATCCTGTGGAATCCGGGCAGCTACATTGACTACCTCCGGTGTATTCTGACTGGTGGATGTAGTTTGTGTTGGTAATGCTGATATATCTGCTGTTGTGGCTGCATCCGGCACTGCTGTTGTCTGCTCCTGCCCAGCCATGGAATTACCTAATTTTGCTGTTATATTCGGATTAAAATGGCATAGAAGAATAAAAAAAAGTATAAGCGCCAGCAAGCCACCAATCCCATACAGCAGTTTCTCTACGATACGCATATTGGTTCCTCCTTGTGTTCTTATACCCCCCGGTATCTGAACAAGGCAACTGCGTCGCTCCTTCTCGGCAGTTACCTGTATATTTTCAGAATTATGTATTTATTTAATACAATTATAGACTATTTTCTATTTCTTGTCTATGCATTTATTGCAACTTGGTAAAGTACACACGTATGGCGTCCTCATTCAACCTCTGCCCAATCACAATGACAACCTCCTGCGCCTGTTCTATCATCTTCATGGAGAAGTTATCTTTTGTTGCATTCACTTCCAGCCAACTGCCATCCGCCTGTGGGAAGAATCCTTTTACACGGAAGATCTGTCCGCATTTCTGATCTGCAAACAATTTCTCTACAGCGCCTTTTACCTCGTCTGCTGCCATATACACATTCATGAAGAATAGAGAGGTAAATGCATCATTATGATCGAACCACAGCTTCTCATGGTCTGCACTATGCCACCCACAATTTAACAGTTTCTCATAGTCTTGCGGTGTCAGTTCATCCCAGGGCTTTGTAATCACCTCATCTGTAAGTGTACGATTGCAGTGAAATTCCTCTAACATACTATTGAGTCTTTTTATACTTTCCTGTATATGTTCCGGTGCAGCCCCCTGCGCTTTACTGAATACGACCGCACCTGCATTTGCAATCTGTGAAGTCATCAGATACCTCGCCTGCTTGGACAGATCATCCTCAACTCTGGCATCTACAATCGTAAAAATATTACCTGGCTCATACCAGTTGCTGACAGGTTCTTCATATAATACATCAAAGAAAGCATCAACATCATAGATTCCCGATGGCTCTACCACGACTCTCTTAAAGCCCTGCATTGCCATGGCAATGAGCTTTGCCTTGAATCGTCTCTTCCAGTCTGTCTCTATATTGCCTCCTACGATCTGCTCCACATCACACATTTCAGAATCCAGATCTGAGAGCATAACCATATCTACATTGATCGCCCCGAAGTCATTCTCTATAATACCTGTCTTCATACCCTTTGCCACCAGATAGGAAGCATATTTTCTTATGAAAGTGGTTTTTCCTGAACCCAGAAAACCCGTAATTAAATCTACTTTAATCATACTAATCCCCTGCCTTTTGTCCTTATTTTAGCATGAAAGCTTCCCTTCAACAATCTTCGTATCTGATATTTTCTATCAAAATAAGAGGCTGCACGATACAGCCTCTTTCTCTATATTCCATATGATTTATTTGGTTCTCTGATAGATTTCGTTGATATAATCTGTCATTGTAATACTGTTAAGTCCTTCACAGGAAGCAACATATGCATCCCAGTCAGCATCTACATTCTTAACACCTGTTGCGAACTGTAATGTCCATGTATTAACATTGTCGATCAAAGGTGTCTTCCAAAGGTTCAACTGCTCGTTCTCTTCTTCGTCTGCTACATAAGAAGGATCAAGCGGCTTGACATCTCTTGCTTCTGTAATACGGTTTACGAAGTCCATAATAGCAGGATTGAAGTTATCTGTCATTTCTTCGATTGTACCGCCATAGTAGAAGTTACCACCTGCATAGCCCCACTGCAAACGGATATCAATGTCATCCTCGTCACCGGCAATACCAAGACCACCACACTGATAACCATCCAGCAAAGACTTAGTTCCGTCATCATTTACCTGATATGTCTCACCTTCAACACCCCACTTAGTCAGGTTGTATGCTTCATGAGAGTAGAATAACCAGTCTACGAAACGAATCATCTTAATGAAGTCTTCCTCGCCCAGTTCATCCAGTGCTCTCTTGGAGATCATAACACCATTCTCAAGTCTGGAGTTCTCAGGAAGATAATTGTTCTCTCCTCTTGGAAGCACGCACAGATAAGTCTCATAGTTGCCTGCACCTAAGTTCTCGTCCAAGTTAGCCAGCCAGCTCGTATACTGGGAACGGTTTACACTAAGGATTGCTGTCTCACCACGGTAGAATTTATTACATGCTGTCTGATTATCCTGTGTAAATGTCTCAGGATCAAGGATTCCACCCTGTACATACTTGGTTACTTCATTCAAATATGCCTTGAAGTTGTCACTGGTAGGTCCAAAATACCATTCGTCCTTCGTGGAATCATATAACATACCATTGCCGATCGCCCAACCTGCCTGTACACCATAGGAGCTTGCCATCAGCTTTAATAAGTTACCACCAGAACCATCTGTAACTTCACTACCACACCATAAGTCACTCCATACATAATCAGATTCCTTGATCATGCCCTCTGATACCATGTATGCTTTAACTTTCACAAGGGCATCATACAAATCATCCCAAGTCCAATCGTTCTCGATAGCAGCTACATCTACACCCGCTGCATCGAAGAGGTCTTTACGAATCATAAATGTATAGTCCTGTACAGGTGCTTCCAGCATACCTGGCAGTCTGTAGAACTTACCATCTGATTTAGTAATTGTCTTTAAGTCATCCTGCATATTGTACTTCTCTACGAAATCAGTAAAATATGGCATATACTGTGTATAATCTGAGATTGGCACGATTGCACCACCATCTACATATGCAGACTCGTCATAGATCTTTGGAATGATATAAGCAGCCTCACCTGCGTTGATCATCAGAGATACCTTCTGGTTGTAATCGCCGCTGTCAATGCTGGTAATATCCAGTGTTACATTGGTAATCTCTTCAATTTTCTTAAAGATACCTTCTGTTTTCCAGGTATCTGTCATAGGATACCAGCTTGCATCTGAGAAGAAGAAGGAATAGGTTACAGGATCATCAGAGTGGAATGTTGTATCCAGTCCGTACTGATAGTCCAGATTCTCTTCTGCTGCCTCTGTGGATGCTGCTACGCTTTCTGTGTCAGAGTCTGTGCCTGTATCATTAGCTGTACTTTGTGTATCCCCCGAGCTTCCACAACCTGCAAGACTTCCTGCTACCATCACTGTTGCCAGTAACATGCTGAGAATTTTCTTTTTCTTCATTCAATTTACCTCCCTAATAACAACTTGTTTATAGTTTTCTGCCTTACGGCTTACTACCTCTTTTTATTCCTTAACACCGCCTAACATCATACCCTGTACGAAATACTTCTGGATAAAAGGATAGATACAGATAAGCGGTGCGGCTGTCAATACCATACAGCAGGATTTGATATTGGATGCAATCTGTGCAGCGTCTGCTGTAGCACCAGGGTCATTACTGGTGGCTGAACCATTAATGATCTGTCTTAAATAATATGCTACCGGCCATTTCTTTTTATCATCCAGATACAGGAATGCATTGAACCAGTTGCTCCAGTAGCCTGTCATATAGAATAATGCCATCGTTGCCATAATCGGCTTGGATAACGGAAGCACAATCTTAAAGAAAATGCCTACATGAGTCAGACCGTCAATCGATCCTGCCTCTTCCAGTTCTCTTGGGATTCCTGCAAAGAAAGACTTCATTAACAATACATAATATGTACCGATCAGTCCCGGCAGGATGAATGCTGCTACAGTATCACGCAGTCCTAAATAAGTCATTAATACATAGTTAGGAATCATGCCGCCGCCAAAATACATGGTGAAAATGATAAGTGGTGCTGCTATCTTATTGAGTCTTAACTCCGGCTTGGATAATGGATAAGCAAGCATTGCGGAGAATAACAGAGAACCAACTGTACCAATCACAGCATAGAAAATTGTATTTCCATAATATCTGATGAAATCACCTTTTGATATTACACTCTTATATGTAGTCAGGTTAAACTCTACCGGCCATACCTTTACAAGTCCCTGTACAATTGCAGACTCAGATGAGAAAGACTGTGCAACCAGATACAGGAAAGGATACAGGGTAATGACACATACTAGAATCATAAGTATTGTGTTACATACCTGAAACACACGATATCCGGTCGATACTTTAATTTTGGTCCTTGATGAGACCATATCCATATTTTTTGCCATATTCTTTCCACCTCCTTAGAACAATCCGCTTTCTGTCGTCTTCTTGGATACAATATTGGCAAGTGTCAGCAATACCAGATTGATCAGACCTTCAAACAATCCAACTGCGGTAGCATAACTGTAGTTACCTGAACCGATACCCATTCGATATACATAGGTTGAAATGATATCTGCTTTCTCATAAGTCATTGGGTTATATAACAGGAATACCTTTTCAAATGCTCCACCGGAACCTACCAGACCACCAATATCCAGAATCAGTAAAGTTGTAATTGTTGGTAAGATACATGGTATCGTAATATTCCATACTCTCTGAAAATGGTTTGCACCATCAATTTCTGCTGCCTCATACAGATCAGGGCTGATACCTGCAATTGCTGCCAGATAAAGGATAGTTCCCCAGCCAAGTCCCTGCCACAGACCAGAACCTACGAATATGGTTGTGAACCACTCAGGTAATGCCATAAAGGAAATTGCTTCATGTCCATGTGCTACCAGGAATCCATTGATAGGACCGTTAGTAGATAACATCTCACGGATCATACCCGCAATAATTACCATGGAAATGAAATGCGGCAGATAAGATACCGTCTGCACGAATTTCTTCCAGTGAATGTTCTTGATCTCATTGAGTAATAATGCAAAGATCAGAGTCAGTGGGAAACGGAACAGTAAGTAAATAATATTCAGTCTTAATGTATTGGCAAATGCTCTCCAGAACATCTGATCTCTGATGAACTGTCTGAAGTATTTGAATCCACTCCACTCTACACCAAAGATTCCACCACCTGCGCGGTATTTACGGAACGCAATGACATTACCGAACATTGGTATATATCTGAATACCAGATAATATATAATGGGAATTACCAGAAACATATACAAACGCCAGTTCTTCGCGATATGTTTTCCAAGAGGCATTTGCCCATTTTTACTTGCTTTTACCTTTGCTTTTGCCAAGTAAATCTCCTCCTTTTTACGTTCAAATGATGTCTTTTGTATTACTCTGTAACGATACGATTCTCAGGAATCTTTACTTCAAACTCTACAGGGCTGTTTCCTGTAAGCTTCCGGCTTCTTGCATCCGGCTGACTGCTTCCTACATATATTTTACAGCTGCCTTTGGTCAGTACCATCTCACCATCTTCATTATATAATGCAAAAGCCTTGTCAGTTAATAGCATTTCCACATGCTTCTTTTCATTTTTCTTTACAGCAACTTTCTTTAAGCCCTTGAGCTGTGTCCTAGGTGCATCCTTTAATCCTGTAGATACATAAATCTGTAAGGTCTGTGCGCTGTCATATTCACCTACATTACTGATATCTGCTTCTACCTTGATGCCCTCTTGTGTTACCACATCTGTGGAAAGTTTCACATTGCTGATTTCAAAGTCTGTATAGGATAATCCATATCCAAATGGGAACAATGCTTCCTGCTCCATATATCTGTAGGTTCTACCCTTCATTGCATAATCTGTAAATTCAGGAAGTTCTTCCAGAGATTTATAAAAAGTAATAGGTAACTTGCCTTCTGGACTTGCTTCACCAAACAGCAGCTTTGCAATTGCTCTGCCGCCCTGTGCTCCAGGATATCCACCATAAAGGATTGCTGGAATATGTTCTGCCGGCCAGTTGATAGCAAGTGCACTTCCTGATAACAGTACCAGTACAACAGGCTTACCACATGCAACCACCGTTTCCAGTACTTCTTCCTGGATTCCCGGAAGATTTAAATTGGGTTTATCACCACTTGCGTACTGATTACCCTGATCTCCCTCTTCTCCTTCCAGTCCTGCATCCAGTCCCATACAGCAGATTACGATATCACTGTACTCACAGATGCCTTTTACTTCTGAAATCCTGTCATTTGCAACTGCAAGATTCTCTATTTTATCTTTGTAGAGATGACATCCATCTGAGTATAATACTCTTGCCTCATCTCCTGCATATTCCTGAATGCCCTCTAATACCGTATTATATCGGGAAGCTGTTCCTTCATAATTACCAACCAGTGCTTTACGGTTGTTGGCATTTGGTCCGATCACACCGATTGTCTTGTATTTCTTTATATCCAACGGAAGAAGCTTATCTTCATTTTTCAGAAGCACAGCACTCTTCATTGCTGCTTTCAGATTAAGCTGCTTCATTTTATCAGAATCGGCTTCCAGAAAAGAGATCTCATCATAAGGATTATCTTTAACTTCTCCTAATGTACCAAGCTTCATTCTGGTTGTAAGCAGATTCTCTACTGCTTCATCTACTCTCTCTTCCGGTACCATACCTTCTTTTACAACATCCTCCAGACAGGAGAATAAGTTACCACAGTTTAGATCACATCCATGATTCATAGCCATTGCCACAGCTTCCTGTGCGGTATCTACTACTTTATGCCCCTGGAAGAAATCACGGATAGCCCAGCAGTCTGATACGACGTGCCCCTGAAATCCCCATTTCTTTCTCAGGATGTTCTGCAAAAGTTCTTCACTTCCACAGCAAGGCTGTCCATTTGTTCTGTTGTAGGCTCCCATCACTGCCTCTACCTTGGCTTCCTGTACACAGGCTTTGAATGCCGGCAGATAAGTTTCATATAAATCTTTCTTGGATACTTCTGCATTGAAATGATGTCTTAAATCTTCCGGTCCGCTGTGCACTGCAAAATGCTTGGCACAGGCAGCTGCTTTCATATACTTCTCATCATGTCCCTGGATTCCTTCAACAAATCTTACACCCAGTCTGCTTGTAAGATATGGATCTTCTCCAAAGGTTTCATGTCCTCTGCCCCATCTGGGATCACGGAAAATATTGACATTAGGAGACCAGAATGTCAGTCCCTTATAAATATCTGTATCATTGTATTTCTGCTGATTATTGTATTTGGCACGCCCCTCTGTGGATATAGCATCTGCTACTTCTTCTACCAGATCTTCATCAAAACTGCCTGCCAATGTGATAGCCTGCGGGAATACAGTTGCCACACCGGCTCTTGCTACTCCATGAAGTGCCTCGTTCCACCAGTTATAAGCCTTTATGTTCAATCTATCCACTGCGCAAGCCCAGTTCAGTGTCTGGCTGCATTTCTCACGTAAATCCATCTGTGCAACAAGTTTTTTGGCTGCTTTACGATACTCCTGATTCTTGTCCTGATTATGTACTAATTCCAATTCTCTCATCTCCTCTTTCGATACTTTAATATATAATTGGCAATTTCACCAATTTTCTTTTATTTATAAGCAGATTATATACAACATGCCTATTGTTTTCCTCTTAAATATTGTCACACAATCCTCAAATATTCTCATTTTTCAAAAATTTTTGCATACATATCTGCATAATTTCTATACATTTTCTTTGAAACAAGCAACAAAACGCTAGATTTATTGCCTGTTTTTTGTTATGATGAGTACAATCTAAACAATGTTTCAAGTAAAATTTACGATTTATGCAGCAACATATTTTGATATTATTTGAGGAAATGAGTATTTATGATTAGGAGGATTTGTTATGATTGAAGAGCTACATGGCAGACGCGAAACCGTCCTTCATCCGGCTACACAGGCATTTCGTCTGTATATGAATATAGAAGCAGAGAATTATCCTGCTCACTGGCACACAGATCTGGAAATTATTATGCCAATAGAGAATATATACACTGCTGTAATAGAGAAGCAATCCTACTGTCTGGAGCCAAATGATATCTTTATCATCCCATCCGGGCAGATACACGAACTGATTGCTCCTCCCAAAGGACGCAGGCTTATTTTTCAGGTAGATCATGCGATTTTAAGAGAAGTCAATGGATTCGATTCCATTTATAACAAATTCTTTCCATATGCTCTGTTTCGGAAATCCGAATGCCCGGAGATACACTCCAGACTGGTTCAGTACCTTATGCAGATTTATCAGGAATATACTTCAGGAGAACCACTTTTTGAAGCCAGTATTCACGGTCTGGCAATTGCCTTCTTTGTGCAGGCCGGCAGACTGCGTCTGAATCAGACAGACAGCTTCAGCAGCTTCAAAAAGCACAAGCAGCAGTCTTATATTGATACTTTCTTTAATTTATGTACTTATATAAATGAACACTGTACGGAAGATTTGTCTATGGACGAGCTTGCAGACATGACCGGATTCAGTAAATCCCACTTTATCCGCTTATTCAAGGAATTTGCCGGCGTATCCTATTATGAATATCTGATCAAAAGACGTCTGCTCCATGCAGAACTGCTTCTGGATAATCCCGAATATTCTATTGCAGATATCGCCATGCAAAGCGGCTTTAACAGTCTGGCTACTTTTAACAGAGTCTTTAAGTCCAGCCATAACTGTACTCCAACTGATTACCGCAAAAGACAACACAGCGTCTCCTGATTATCAGGAGACGCCTTTTTTGTTTATATAAAAGATAATTCTGTTTCGGCACTTTGCAATCCTTCTGCCTCTACTCTCACAACACATTTACCTTTGCTGCCGGTTGACTGTACTACTGCAAATGCCTGTCCGGCAGATACATGAATACCTGTTCCTTTCATGCTTTCATGGCTGGCTGAGTTACCATTATCAATACCGATTAATTCTGCGACACCTTCTACAGACAGTTGAATATACTGTTCTGACTGCGGACACAGTCTGCCCTTTTCATCTACTATAGCTATCTCAATCTGTCCTACATCCAGCCCGTCTGCTGCCAGAGTATTCTGATAACAATTGAGCCTGATTGCGTATGGTTTACCTGCTGTCTCCACTCTGTCACGCACGACCTCTTTACCATCCTTGAAGCCCACTAATTCCATATATCCCGGCTCATATGGTACATCCCAGCTCAAAAACAGATTGTCCGTATTTGCAGGAATCGGCTCTTTATCAAAATGTCCATAGGTCTGTGTCATTCCGTAATCAGGGTAAGAATATGCCTTTTTCCCATAGGACTTGCCATTTAAGATCAACTCAGCACTGTCACAGTTCGTATAGCCTAACACCTGAAGAATTGTTCCCTGCTCTACATCAATATTCCAATGAGGGAGCAGATGTGCAACAGGAATATCCCTTCTCCAGATACTCTGGTAGAAATAGAAGCTGTCCTTGGCAAAGCCACAGGTATCCAGCACCCCGGAATTTGCAGAACGGTGAGGCCAGTGGGATTCTCCCAGATAATCAATACCTGTCCACATGAAATCCCCTGCCACATAATCATGGGTCATGGTATAGCGAAGCAGGCGTCCTGCCTCAACCGGTGCACTGTAATATGGACGCATCCACCAGCCTGCCTTTTCCTCCATATGAAAGAGATAACGCCCTCTCATTCCGCCAAGTCCGCTGTTTTCTGTACCAATCATGCACCAGTTGGGATGATTGCGTTTATCCTCATCATAGAAAGTCTCTGCCCTGGTTCTCCATCTGCCTACATAGTTATATCCGACTACATCCAGTTCGTTTAGGAATTCTTCTCGGGCTGCCCTTGGCTCTGCTGCGATCTGATCATTTGCCTGTGTGACTGCCCTCAGCGGATCAATGGATTTACAGATGCTCTTTAAATGTCTGGCTGTAAGATATCCCTCCGGTGCTGTCTGGTCAGGCACTTCATTTCCAATACTCCACAGTATGATACTTGGATGATTGCGGTCTCGTAACAGCATTGTCTTCAGATCTTCTTCATGACAGGTATCAAACCACAGGGAATAACCGTGGCTTTCATGGGTATTGCTGCCAAGCTCCTTACCCTTTAGATAATGCCATTCGTCAAAAGCCTCATCCATTACGAGAAATCCCATTCTGTCACACAGATCAAGCAATGCACTGTCGGATGGATTATGCGCCATTCTAAGGGCATTGACTCCCATATCTTTTAACTTCTCTAATCGTCTTTTCCATACAGGCAGGGGAACTGCTGCTCCCATACAGCCGCCATCATGGTGAATACATACACCATTTAACTTGACCTGTCTGCCATTTAACAGAAATCCCTTATCTGCATCGAATACGGCAGTGCGGATACCAAAGAAGGTATGCACCTCATCAATCAGAGTATCCTGGTCATAAAGCAGAGTCACCGCCTCATAGAGGAAAGGAGCGTCCACTTCCCACAGAAGCGGAGTCTCTATTATTCCCTGCTGATGCAGTGTATTGGTTTCTCCCTTTCTGTCAGTGCACATTTCCAGGCAGATCTCATGATCCGGTGAGAATACAGTGGTCTGAACGGATAATTTCTTATCTTCTGCATGGGCAAGAGATATTTCTACTGATATATGTGCTTTATCCTCTTCTATCCGGGGAATCTGGATTCCTACTCCAAATGGCGCAATATAGGTATCTGATGTTTTCACAATCCATACATTTCTGGTAATACCGGAGCCGGAGTACCATCTGGAACCAGGCTGAGCAGAATTATCTACCTTCACATCCAGCACATTTTCTTTGCCATCCTCATGCAGATATTGTGTGATCTCATATTCAAAAGGCGTATATCCATACACATGTTGTCCTAATTTATGCCCATTTATCCACACTGTAGAAAGCATATAGACACCTTCAAAGTGGATAAATACTCTTCCCTTGGTAAATGCCTGTGGATTCACGTCAAAAATCTTACGGTACCAGCCAATTCCCGTTTCTGCATATCCACCGGAACCGCAGGATGATGCATCCTCTTTCCATGGATAGTACAGACTCCAGTCATGCGGCAGCCTGACCGGTTCATAGCCACTTACCAGAATTTGTCCTGCCTGCATTTGCTTATCTCCATGATAAAAATACCAGTCCTGGTTAAAATTTTGTTTTTCTCTGACTTTTTCATCACATAAATACATAATTCCCTTGCCCTGACCTTTCCCATACATAATTAGATTCGATACCCTTTGTCTGCCGATTTGCGAAGCAGAATTTCATAATTCAAGGTTGTTTTTGCATTGTAGTTTTCTCCTCTCAGCTTGTTGATCATCTGTCTTCCTATGACATTCCCCATCTGTCTTGCAGATACATTGACTGCTGTCACTGCAGGAGTAAAACATTCCAGATTGGCACTATTGCACAGTGATACGATTCCAATATCATCAGGAATCCGATACCCCTGCGCCTGCAGACAAGACATGAAACGGGTACAAATGACATCATCTGCACATACAATGCACTCAACCTTTTTCTCTATCATATCACGAATATGATTCTCTATCGGCTCTGAGTTCATAAAATCAGTATAGTAGCATTGCTGTTCCATATCCAGTCCATATTGCTTCAAAGCGGCATAGCAGCCTTCGCTGCGGCTCTGATTGACCCGATACTGCATATCTCCTGCTACAAAGGCAAATTTACGATATCCCTGTCCAATCAGAACTGACATCAGGCTTGCTGCCGCCTGATAGTGGTCTGCATCCACCTGAAGAATCTCTTCATATTTACAGCTTCCTGTAAGCCCTGTTGGAAAGTGCCTGTCTGTCAGGTATTTTAAGATTCTGTCATTCTCTACACCTCTAAGCAGAATCATGCCATCAATCTTATGATCTTCCACAAGCATTTTAATATCATGGGTATCATTCAGTGCACCCGCCGTTATCAGGACATGATATTGCAGCGCTGCCGCCACTTCACTGATTCCAAGCAGACACTCCTGAAAGAAAGGAGCATTGGTCGTATAAGCATCATTTGGAAGCACTACAGCTAAATTATTCGTTGACTGATTCTCTGCCTCTGACTGCCTGACCGCATACTCTCTAATTCTTGCCCTTGTATCTTCTCCGATTCTGCCTTTACCTGAAAGTGCTCTGGATACTGTACTTCTGGACACTCCCATATCCCTTGCAATTTCTTCCATTGTCATACCAACACCCCCTTCCTGATAGCAAGAAAGCTGACTTCATCAGCCAGCTTTTCTTTGCATCGTGTTTTATCAGATTCTGTTATCTAGTTGCAAACCATGCATCATACTGTGAATAGAACTCATCATATACCTGCTGTAATCCTGCATCATAGCATTTCTGGATCATTTCATCCAATGTTGTATCTACATCATCTACCAGACCAAGCTCAAGCATAGGAACATAGTCTGTCAAAACTGCTGTTACTGCTGATACATAGGATTTAACATTTGTGTCATCAAATACAAATGTGATTGTTGGATTCATCTGTACTCTTTCTGCCCATGCATCTGTAATCTTCTTCTCACGCTCTTCTGTACCTGCTTCGCTTAAATCATTGTTCTTGATTGCCCAGGAAGCTGAAATAGAAAGTGGAGCATAATCTGCTGTTTTGTCTAACTTAGTATACTGGTTCTGGTCATCAATAGAGTAATGTACACCTTCTTCACCAAGAAGAAGCAGTCTGTTCAGATAAGTATCGAATTTAATCAGGTCAAGTACCATAGCTGCACGCTCAGGATTCTTAGAACCTGCTGCGATTGCCATATCATTATTGGAATAAGCTTCAGCGCCTACTAAGTGGTCTGTGGTCAGATCATATGCCATACACTTTACACCATCTGTCTTCTCAGCCTGTCTCATATAAGTGAATACCGAAGCATTCCATGCAATAGATGCACCCTGTAAGTTACCAAAAGCATCATCATCCGTTACTGTATTAGTCAGTGCCGATCTGCTCCAGCAGCCTGCATCTGCCATTTCTTTCATATCCTTTGCATAGCTGCGGAAAGAGTCAAATTCATAAGCAAGTTTAATATCTTCCTTAGCAGGGATATCACCTGTATATTCATACATGAAATCCATATAGCTGCTGTCCAGTGCAAGGAAAGTATCTGTCTGCTGACGGTATACATCCCATAATTCATTGTTATCGCCAGCTGCTGCCAGAGCATAGATACCACTTTCAGGAGTTTCTTTCTCTGCGATGGTCAACATATATTTCTTATAATCATCCCAGTTTGTAAGCTCGCTCATGCCATACTTTTCCATTAAATCCTGACGAACGGCTACAATCTTGCCCATAGGCTGTGCCTTATTGGAAGGTACTGCGATTGTCTTACCGGAAATCGTTGTCTCATCCCAGCTGTCAGCAGCCTGATATTTGCTGGAAAGAGGCATATAGTTAGCCACAAAATCATCTGTCAGTTCATAGAAAGAGCCTTTTGCTGCTTCGTTATACATGAAGCACCAGGGAGCAGTAAAGATCAAATCAACCTGTTCACCACCTGCAAGCACCAGCGAATACATAGTCTGATAATCACTCCAACTCATGAATGTAACTGCAAGCTCTGTGTTAAATGGCTCCAGGTATTCATTTACCTTGTTCAGGACACTGTCCCAGTCATTTGGTGTATCACCGATCAGATACATATTTACTGTATAGCTCTTGCTCAGATCCGTAGAAGCATACATTTCAGGAGTTGCTGTAATCGTTCCCTCTCCTACTTCTGCCGGCAGACTGTCCAGAGATGATGTTGTTGCTGCTGTATCTGTCTCAGCAGCAGCCTGTGTAGTCTCTGTCTTGGCATTATCCTTTGCTGATGTGTCTGTAGCTGATGAGGATGCAGCAGAGCCGCCACAGCCCGTAAGCATGGATGCTGTCATGCACATACTTAAAATAGTTGCAAGTAATTTTTTCTTCTTCATATTGTCCTCTCCTTTTTGATATATGGTTTTTTATTATCCCTTAACTGCACCAATCGTAAGACCTTTTACAAAATAGCGCTGTACGAATGGATACAGAAGTACAATCGGTCCTGTTGCGATAACGGTCATTGCCATCTTCATACTTTCCAGTGGAACGGAGGGTAATGCAATACCGGATTTCTCTGCTACGATTCTCATAGCTTCTGCACTACCCAGCATTCTCTGTAAGTAGTACTGTAATGTAAACATATCCTCATTGGTAATATAGAGCATACAGTTATACCAGTCATTCCAGTAAGCCAATGCTGAGAAAAGGCTGAGTGTCGCAATCAATGGCTTACTAAGAGGAAGTATCAGTTTCATGAAGATCACAAAGTCATTAGCACCATCAATCTTGGCTGATTCTGTAATAGCACTCGGAATACCATTCATGAAGGATTTCGCAATGATCATGTTCCATACTGAGAACATCAGTGGTAAGAGGATACCTATGTAGGAATTCTTAAAGTGCAGATAACGTACACAAAGCATATACCATGGAACCAGTCCTCCACTAAACAGTGTCGTGAAGAAAAAGAAGAATGAAAACTTATTGCGCCATGGGAAATCCTTACGGGAAAGTACGTAACCCGTCATAGTTGCAATAAATACTGCAAACATAGTACCTACTGCAGTCACACCGATTGTTGTTCCATATGCTTTGGCAATGGATACCGGATTCTTCAGGCAGAGCAGATAGCTCTGTACACTGAACACAGTCGGAATGATAGGATACCCATTTCTGATCAATTCTGATTCATCTGTAAAGGACGCTACAATGATAAGATAAAAAGGTATCACACAAAGAAGTGCGAATATTCCTATTAAAATATAACCAACAACATTTACAATTTTCTCATCCTTCGTCATTTTTCTATGATTTACCTGCGTAGCTGACATATCACATACCTCCTTAATATAATGCGTAGTCAGGATCTACTTTTTTGACTAATTTATTACATATTGTAATAGTCAGGAAACAAAGCACTGACTGATACAGACCTGCAGCTGCTGATACACCGATATCGCTGTTATTGATCAGCAGGCGGAATACATAAGTGTCAATAACGTCCGTCACAGGCTGTAATAAAGCACTGCTCTTTACCGTCTGATAGAACAATCCGAAATCTCCACGGAAGATATTACCGATTCCCATCAATACCAGTATCATCATGGTAGGCATCAGAGAAGGTATCGTAATATACTTAATCTTCTGCCATACTCCGGCACCGTCTATGGATGCTGCCTCAAACATCTCCTGGTCAAGACCTGTAATCGCAGCCAGATACACAACAGAGCCATAACCTGTCTGTTTCCATATCTTTAAGAAAATCAATACAAATGGCCATGCACCCGGTGTGTTGTACAAATCAAACGGTGTAGAACCCAGCAGATTCAATATGTGGTTAAATACACCCTTTTCATAATTGAAAATATTGTACATAATTGCACCTGCTACTACCCAGCTGATAAAGTAAGGCAGGAACATAAAAGACTGTGCAATCTTCTTAAACACCTTGCCGAATATTTCATTCAGCAGTATTGCACTTCCCATTTCAAATATGACTCCCAGAAACAGAAATGCGATATTATACAAAAGTGTATTTCTTGTTACCTGACCTAACTTGCCTGCCACCAACAGAGCCTTGAAATTGTCCAGTCCGTTCCAGGGTGAGCCGTAAATGCCGCCTGCATACTGATAATTTTTAAATGCCAGCACAACACCTGTCATAGGTATATAAGCAAATATCACCACATATATGACTGCCGGTGCCAGCATTGCTAACAGCATCCAATGCTTCTTTACTGTTTTCCAGAAAGGTACTTTGTACTTTTTCTTGTCTGCTTCCTCTTTCATAAAATCTCCCTTCCTCTCTGTCCAAGGCTATGCGCAATTTTGCGCAACTTCTTGCTGCCTTTATTTTTCCTCTGCCTGTGCATCCTTATAGGCACTCATTGCACAGGTGAATTGAATGTTCTTATCTCCATTGACTCTGGCTGCTCCTAATGGATACTGATCCGGCAACAGATCTGCGCCTGCTTCAGGTTCCCAGTAAAAGATACCTTTTCCCTGATTATCAGAAACTGCCTTAATTGATCTGACTGTACTGCGAAGAAGCTCATAGGTTTCTCCTTCCTCTGTCTCAGGTCCACCGATTTCTGCAAGCAGCAAGGGTTTGCGATATCTGTCTGCCAATGCCGTCATATCTTTTGTAAGCTTCTTTTCATCATGCTTTATCTGTACCCAGTATGGATAATAGGAAAATCCCATAATATCTGTCTTTCCTCCATTCTGGAAAAAGACATCAAAGAACCTGGTACACATGTTATAATCATTTCCACCGGATATATGGGTGACTACCTGACAATCCGGGCAGCACTCCTTGACTGACTCATATCCTGCATTCAGCAGCTCTACGAGGAACTGTGGATTTTCGGATAGACTTCCCATTGGAAGCAGGATTCCCGAATTGATCTCATTTCCAACCTGTACCCAGTCAGGATAAATATTATGCCCTGCAAGAAGTGTCAGTACTTCTTTTGTGTGTTCTTTTACCTTTTGTTTTAGTCCATCCTGATCCAATGTCTCCCATGCCCTGGGAATATCCTGATAGATAGGATCTGCGAAGTGATCACTATAATGAAAATCAATCATCAGAGCCATATCCAGCTTCTTAACTCGTTTCGCCATTTCAAGGACATTCTGACCATCACACAATCCCAGCATACATTCTTCTCCACCGAATTCTCTTCCGTATGCCTGTTTCTTTGGCTTACGCCACATCGCATTCTCAGGTGGATTTACAAACACTCTCAAGCGCACCGCTGTTGCGCCCATATCTTTCAGCGCCTGAAGTGGATCTACATGATTCCCGGATTTGTCAGTCCACGTAATTCCCTGTTTTTCCAGTTGACTGACCCATCCCACATCAATTCCATAAGCAAAATCCTGTCGCATTATTTTCTCCTTTTTGGTATTTTATTGTGCAGCTTGCTATTTGTCTTTACTTTTATCGTAATGTTGTATATAATTATCTTGTTTACAAGTACTATTATATACAATAAGCACATTGCGCAACAATGTCTTAAAACGATATGTGCGCAGAAATTTTGTATCAGATTTGGGATTATACGGATTCAGACATTGGAGGTTGAAAATGAATATGGAAATAGACAATGAATATATGCAGATGCAGCAGGCGCTGCAAAGCCGGTATTCCAGCATTGACGTACAGAATACCAATAGTGATCTGAACCGTTTCTATCATATGAATGTACCTTTTCAGCTTACCCTGGAGTACTGTAGCGGTTCAGAATTAGAGGATTATATTAATATCATGACTCTTTCTGCTGAGAAATCCTTAATGTATCAGGAATCTGCAGCTGCCAAGAACTTTGCCCGCACCAAGGATGTCATGCATTATCATGATTTCTTTGAATTTGTCATTGTGCTGGAAGGAAGCATTGTGCAGAAGATTGAAGGCAAGGACTATCTCTATGCAGCTGGTTCCTGCTGTCTCATTAACCGCAGTCTCTGTCATCTGGAGCACTATTATGCCAAGACCAAAGTACTTTTCATTGGAATGTCACCGGAGTTTGTCTCAGAATTGTTCAAGTCTGCACAGAATTCAGCTTTTTCTGCTGAAAAGAAAATCTGTGACTGTGAAATCTATCAGTTTATTACAGATGATTTAAAATATCCCGGTAAAAAGGCATACCTGGATTTTATTCCTGCCTATCAGAATCACAAGAATGCCCTTCACCTTCATGATCTGGCACAATCTATGATTCAGACGCTGCTTTACCCTGATTTTGGGGCAGCTTATCAGATTAGAGGACTTCTGTGCGCATTCCTGTCCTATTTATCTTCACCTGAATATTACCACTGTACCAAAGTCAGCCTGGATACCAACAGTGATTTTCTGCTGTTCGCCCGTATCAGCCATCTCTTTGAGGAAAGCAATGGCAGAATGTCCAGGGCAGAATTAGAGCATCTTCTTAATTACAGTGGTGATTATCTCAATCGTATTGTCAACAAATACTCTGGTCTGTGTCTGTATGATTACGGTATGACCTTCTGTCTGAAGAAAGCCGCCCAGTATCTGACTGAGACCAATGAATCTATTAGTTCTATTGCGACCAAATTACAATTTACGAACCGTACACATTTCTATACTCTCTTTAAACAAAAATATGGCGTTACTCCTAAGGAGTACCGCCAATCTCATTAATCAGTACACTATTTATACATAAAGAATTTTACAACTGCAATAATAGGCAGGAAACCTGATACACATCCAAGAGCCTGTGTATCCTTCTCTGTCTTACATTCAAATCTTGCATACATTTTCGCATATGCAGATCCTAAGAAGATAATGTTCAGGGCAGGATTTATAATACTTTCCAATGCTGCCGGAAAGGGAAGAATCAAAAATGCAACAGGAACAATCCACCACAGCTTGAATACCATGCAAGCACGATTAATAATCCGAATATTACAATTCCTATTCCTGCTCCCATAAATAATCCTAAGTAACTCATATTTCCCTCCTGAAAGTAATTATGTTGTTAAGAATTAAGTCAATTCTCTGACCCGATTATAACAGGCAAGGATAGTTTTGCAAGTCAAATGTAAAAACTCGTACTACATTTTATGGAACTGTACCCAGTTAAAATCAAAATTACTTCCCGGCATGAAGATAAAACGTACTGTCTTGCTGCCCTTAACACATTGCAATGGAAATGTTATCTGCTGATATTCTCCATCTGCTGTCCCTGCAATCTCTACCAGCTGTCTCGTCTCCTGCTCACCTTCCTGGAAGCTGATATGAATAGCGTCTTTATCATTGTGTGTCCTGCCGCATATTGTAACACTCTTACATCCCTCTTCTCCAAAGTCCATGTCATGATATTCCAGTGTTACATTATTGCCTATTCCCGTAACTTCTCTGCCCGCTACAGTAAAGGTATCACCATATACAGCATCATTCTCTGACGCATACAGCTTTTCATATGCCTTTTGCAGTGGAGCGAAGGAAAAGCCCTTTAGATGTATCTTCTGGTGCAGTACGAAAGAAATCTGTGTTACGCCCTTTATTCTGCGGTTAAGCTTATAGCTTTCCTCCTGATATACATTCCAGATAGAGGGTTTGTGATAGATTACCCTTGCAAGCATCTCACTATCCTGATGTCCCGGTATTCCTTCCCATATCTCAATCGGACACACTTCTCCACCCAGTTCAAATACTGGAAGTGTGATCCGGTCAGAGCCAAAGCTTCCAAAATCCACATGGTCAAAGCCTACTACCGTTCTGCCGTCTCTGGCTGTGGAGACACCATGTTCATTGCCATTTCCCACATCACCCTCTGCATAGGTATACATACCACCTGCAATAAATCCATATGGATTCAGATTGGCTTCTCCAAGCCCCTGTGCCTGGAATTCCAGCTGGGAGATGACCTTCACGATATCTGTTCCATTTCTGGTCATGCAGCGCAATCTGAATTGTCCATCTCCATAAGCTTCTATCTTGGCCGTGAATCCTGACACCTCTGTCACTTTTGCCAGTGGACTTTCAATTCCTGCATCATTTACTGTCTTCCAGATCAGATCCTCCGGTTTTATCCAGTTCAGTGCCTCCTGTGGCTCTATTCTTGCAGTGACACTAAGCTGCTTTTTGTCCGTTGAAAAGACATTTCCATCATTTGCTGTCAATTCGATTCTACGAACCCAGACAGGAGCATCCTTACCACTTTTATTTGCAAAGACTTCCGGAATAAAGGAAGTACCCTCTATGCTAATTTCCTTTGATACCATAATGGTAAGCTCGGCAGACTGTAATCCTCCTGCCGCAGCCTTAACCTGTATACTGCCCTTATGTTCCCCAATTGCCACAATAGCAAGAAGCTTACCGTTGAACATACGTCTGCAATATCCCTTATATTCATCCGTATCTGTACTGTCTCCATTATCCAGTCCTGTCAGCCATCCGGCTCCTTCCACAGAGACTTCCACATACTGATTTGCATCCTCTACAGGATATCCCTGTGCATCTACAGCAGATATTGTCACATAGGCAAGATCATAATTGCCTGCTGTGAACTCTTTGTCAGGTTGATACAACTCCATGACAAGCTTTGCCGGTTCTCCATAAGAATGTCTGGATTCTCTGGCTATCTCCTGATGATTCTCGTCATAAGCTACAGCCGTCAGCTCTCCAGGCTCATATGCCACTTGCCAGTTTCCGGTAAGAACTGTACCTTTCTCATGGTCAATCTGATATTCTCCTATGGATTTGCCATTTAACAGCAGCTCCACAAATGCTCCATTGGAAGCCACTCTTACATCCACCATCTGTCCCGGATTGAAATTCCAATAAGGAAAAACATGTACAAAAGGAGCTTTCTTTGCATCTGTCCATGACCCACGATATAAGAAAAAGGAGTCCTTTTCAAAACCTGCTGTGTCTATCTGTCCAAAATAGGAATTTCTTGTATGGTACGGTGTCGGTTCTCCTATATAGTCAAAACCGGTCCATAAGAACTGCCCCATGGAGAATTCCCTGTCTCTCTCCGTAAGAATACACATCTCAGAGGACTTGGCGCCCCAGCTTGTCGTACTGTTACCAAGTGCGGAACACTGCTCATCCTCATCTGCCAGAACAGACTGCTTATATGGGAAATGATATACGCCCCTGCTCTGTACTGTAGAAGCTGTCTCAGAACCATACATGAACCAGTCTGGATGTTCCCTGTGGTGTTGGTCATAATATTTCTCACCGTAATTATAGCCTGCATATTTTACAATATCTGCACATTTCTGTGCATTTTCCCAGGGCATATAATTAGAGCCTATCGTAATCTGCGCATGGTACGCAGGATCGTATTTTCTGGTCTCTTCCATTAAGATTCTGGTCAGTTCCTGTCCTCTTGCATCAGCATGCGTATCATAGATTTCATTACCAATACTCCAGAACAGAATGCATGGATGATTCCTGTCGCGGCGAACCCAGCTTCTGACATCCTTACGATACCACTGTGGGAAGAATCTTGCATAATCATAAGTGGTCTTAGGTCTCTCCCACATATCAAAAGCTTCATCAATGATCAGAAATCCCATCTCATCAGCCAGCTCTAACAGACCGATTGCAGGCATGTTATGCGTGCTGCGAATACTGTTCACGCCCATTTTGCGCAGAATCTCCAGCTTTCTTCTCATCGCCTCTTTGTTGAAAACCGCACCCAATGCACCAAAATCATGATGCTCACATACACCATTGAGTTTTACGTGTACACCATTCAGGAAAAAGCCCTTATCTGTATCAAAGGTAAAGATACGAAAGCCGAAACGCTCCCCGGTCTCATCCAGTATTTTATTTTCATCTTTGAGCACAAGTCTGCAATGATACAGATATGGTGCTTCCAGATTCCAAAGTTCAGGATTTGACACTTGTGTCATAATTTGAGCAGTTACGATACCATCTGCCTGATTGACTGCCTTTTCAAACGGCAGCTCTGCTTTGCTCACTTCTCTACCTTCCCCGTCCAATATCTGCACCATAAGTATGCTGTTTTTTTCATTCAGGCATTCCTGTGACAATTCTGCACTGACTTCCACCTGCCACATATCTTCGCTCTTTTTCTTCGGGGTGATATACAGGCTGTCTGTGATAAAATGGCACTTTGGCTGTTCTCGCAGATATACATTTCGATAGATACCTGCACCAGAATACCATCGGCTGTTGGGCGCCTGATAATTGACTCTTACCAGTAATTCGTTATCTCCCTCCTGTAGCAAAGGAGTCATATCAAAGAAGAAACTGGAATATCCATATTTCCACTCACCCAATACCTGTCCATTGAGATACACTGTCGTATCCATATAGACACCTTCAAAATAAATCTCATACTGATAGTCCTGTTGCTTTTGGCAGGAAAAGACCTTACGATACCAGCCGGTAGAATCCTCATAAAGCTCCTTACCCTGATAGATCAGCCAGTCATGGGGAAGATTCACTGCCCGAAAAGCTTCTTTTCTTTCTTTGATATCTTCTAAAGTACTGCCAAGAGGCTGTTTGGTAAAATACCATCCATTTAGAAATAATGTCTTTTTTGTCATAATTTCCTCTTTTCTATTTTCATCCTACTCCTGTCCAAACAGATCAGGAATAATACCCAGATATCCCTTTTTCCACTCTGCTCCTGCTTTTTTTACAAGAATACGCTCTAACACAAATGGATCACAGGCATATATGGTTATGGTGTTGCTGCCCTTTTTGCCATTCTTATGCAGCGACAGGTTATGAATCTGATCCAGCACGCCCTGTCCCCATTCTTTACAGGAGGGTGCTCCACCCTTATAATCTTTGCCTATTGTCTCAGGATACTCCACAGGCTCTTCGTTCCACTGCACTCCGATTCGCAGGTGATTCTCTATTGTAATTGGACTCAAGGGTGCTGTCTGTAGAATAATCTCATATTCACCATCCTGCGGCAAAGTCATTTTGTAGGTAACAGAAGGGGCATTTTGTGTATACCAGACAGTTACCGGATATGCCTTCACTCCTGCATGATACTTGCCATAGGGTGTCAGTACCTGAAATTCTCCTTCCTGTGTAGCCTTGCTGCTTTCATATTCATCTGCTTCTATTGCAAGTCCTACAGACTCTGTAAGTGGTACATAGTGCTTATCCTGTAATATCTCGTCCTCAAAATAACATGCCTGGATTTCCACATTTACCCTGGCAAAATCAGTTTTTATACACAAATGAGCAGTCTGTATCTCTTTCTTTCCACTAAGTTCTTCTCTATTCAGAGTCAGAAGCAGCTGATCTTTTATTGTGACTTCGCCTTTTCTCTGGGAAAGAATCAGCCACTTGGTATCACACTCTACTGTATAAGTAAATGGAATCCGTCCTCCATTGGCAATATCCAGTGATACTTCTCTGCACTTGGGATTTAGAAAATCTTCCAGATAGAGCGTCTTTCTGGTCCAGTCTCCACCCATGGTATACTCTTCTCCACAAGTAGGCGACACAATCATTCTTGGCTTATTGGCAGGTGTGACATAGCACTGCAATGGATATGTACACTCTTCATCATTCCAGTGAATAAAGCCCACATGCTCTGACATCATCATGCCATCCCATTTTCCCTCTGCCACTTTATGATACTGTTCCTGTAACTCTTTTTCTCTTTGTATACATTTTGCAATCTTTGCTGCATATTCATTGGCTTCTATACGACCCTGCTTTGCATAGAGAAGATTCCTGCCGCCGGATAACTGCATCTGTATCTGGTTCATGGAAGCTACTGCCGGATAATAAATCAGCTCATAAAATGACGCATATGTCACATTTTTATCTTTGATATGTATCAGTGTATCTCCTGTCTCTTTCTCCAACCGCTCCAGAAGATTCTGTTCCAGTTCATCTGCAAGCTGCATGATACGTTCACTCTGGTTCCATAACCACTGCGCTTCTCCATAATGCACCGGATGATAGGTGTCCACATATAGCGCTTCCGGTTTTCGGATACTGTTAAGTCTGGTATACCCATCCATGACCTGATACAGCTTATCCAGTTCTTTTTCATTGAAAAAGGCACCAAACTGTGTACGAATCCACTCTTTTGTATATTCTCCGGTTTTATTGGGAGCCGAAGTTCCCCATTTGTCAAAATCATATGCCAGATCCAGGAAATAAGATAACGGAAGCTCCTGCGGCTTGAGGTCACCTACATTGACTACCCAGATATCACGTATGCCATAGTCATATGCTTCACTCATCTGCTCCCATACCTTAGACAGATGTGTACTGTTGACCCACTCATAAGATACAGGATCTCCATGGTAATCAAAATGATAGTACATACCCCAGCCGCCCTTACGGTCACGATTCTCTTTGGTTGGCAAAGTACGCATATTACCGAAGTTATCTTCACAGAGCATGAACGTCACACCATCCAGCTCCTTCCAGTCTTTTAATCCCTGGGTATTCTCATCCCCGTGGAAATATGCTTCTACTTCTTTATAAAGGGCAAGCATTCTTGGCACCTGATCCAGATCTTCATTTACGCATTCCTTAATCAGCTGATTTTGTGTTGTAATGACTTCTTTCAGGTAATCAATATTTTCTTTTAGTGTTGCGCTGTGTCCCAGGATTTCACTGTCACGTTCACCACGCATACCCATTGTAATGATATTTTCCAGTTTACCGTTTCTTTTTAATCCATCTCTCCAATAATTCGTTAATCCCTCTTTATTTCTGTCATAATTCCAGGCATTTCCATAAATGGAATCCTCTCCTCTGACCAGATCCCACTCCTCGCTGTGACGCAGGCATGGCTCATGATGGGAATTACTCATGACAATTCCATACTCATCTGCAAGTTCTGCATTGTCAAAGCCCGGTCCATCCAGACTGAAGGAAGAAGTCCACATAGCCGGCCACAGATAATTGCCTTTTAATCGAAGCAGTAATTCAAATACCTTATCATACATCTGGGCTGTAAAGCCTCCGAAATGACGAAATGTCCAGTTTCCAAAGGAGGGCCACTCATCATTGATAAAAAATCCTCTGTATTTTACAGAAGGCTCCTTTGATGTTTTATTATCCTCCTGTGTCAGTGTAATCACATCTTTATGGGCAGGCATCACGTCAGCAAACCATACCCAGGGTGATACCCCAATTATTTCTGAAAGATGAAAAAGACCATATATCGTACCTCTTTTATCACTGCCTGCTATCAGTAATGTTGCATGACTTTCTCCATTAACAGGCTCCAATACCCTGAAATCATACACTTCTCTTTTGCCGCGGATTACTGACAGCTCCACCTTGCCAGACTGTTCCATGCTTTCAAGATAAGCACTTTTCCCCAGAGTTGCAATTACAATGGCATTTATTTTATCTGTGTCTTTTGGTAATCCGTATTCTACTGTGAACTCATGATCTGTTACCTTTTTCAGATCTTCTGCCACCTTTGATGCAATTTTCTTTACCCCTGAGTATGCCGATTCCTCAATATATAACTTTGCATATTGTCCGTTTTCTGCGATATACATAAATAGCTATCCCTCCCATTTTATGTTACACAAATACATTTTTATACTCTTATTGTAACGACAAATGAAAAGAATAGCTAATCATTTATACCATTTCCTATGCAATTATTATCGAATTTAATGAATTTGGATTTTTCTCTTTAATGTTATCTTATCGGCAAGCATTGCAATAAACTCTGAATTGGTCGGTTTCCCACGTCCTACGCTGATCGTATAACCAAATATTTCTTCCAGAACCTCTTCACAGCCCCTGTTCCATGCTACTTCTATGGCATGGCGGATTGCCCTTTCTACCCTGCTGGATGTTGTATGCGATCTCTTAGCTATAGCAGGATAGAGAATCTTGGTTACTGCCCCCAGCATTTCAGGATCTTCTACACTGTATATAATCGCTTCTCTTAAATACTGATATCCTTTGATATGTGCCGGAACGCCTATCTTGTGCAGCATTCCTGTCACGTCTCTCTCCAATGATATCGCTTCCTGTGTTTCTTTTACTGCTTTCTTTTCACGCTCTCTGCTCTTATCGGAAGGCACAGTAATCATAATTTGAAACCCCTTATTCTGCGCCATCAAATCCCCCAGTACACGAATAAATCCTTCGTTGTCCATCATTGCCATACTGCCACAAAGCTGTTCCATTCTTAATGCCTCCATTTCGCCTTTTCAATTTGTAACCTTACATACCCTTTGTGCTTCAAAACTGCACAATGGCTATTATATGAATAGAAAGACTTATTTTGCAACTCGTATTTATCGCATACTTTTACACTTTAATACAGCAAAAAAAGACGCAAACCTTTAGTTTACGCCTTTTTTACAGCTTTTTTTGATAAAATGTCATCAATTTGTGCGATTTTTATCCTTCTCTTCAATCTGTTTTATTACGTGCAAATATGCAAACAGGGTAAAAATACCTGCTGCCAGCCATGCCGCCGGATCGCAGAATACAGCCAGTGAATAGCTCATGATCTTCATGGAGATCAATGCACAGATTAGTCTTGCAGCAAGCTCTACCACACCACCCATCATAGGCAGAAATCCATATCCGCATCCCTGCATAGCATTACGAAATGTAAATATTACACTAAGCGGTATATAGAACAGGATACAAAGTACGGTATACCTTTTGGCATAGAACATAATCTGGGTCATATCCGTGCCCGCCTCAAAGAAGAAACGCAACAATACAGACAATCCAAAGTATGCCAGAAGCCCTGCCAGCACAGAATAGATTACGTCTATAATCAATGCGGCCCTGACGCCCTTCTTAATTCTTTCAATCTCGCCCGCTCCATAGTTCTGACCAGAATAGGTAGCCATAGTCTGTCCTATCGCCATCATTCCCTGCGTCAGCATATTCTGTATCTTACTTGCAGCGGAAAAGGAAGCTACCGCAGTCGCACCGAACAGATTAATCGCTGACTGCATGATCATTGTTCCAGATGCAGTGATTGCAAATTGTAATGCCATAGGAATGCCTACGGACAACTGCTTGTGCGTATCATCCTTATAAAATCTGATCTGTGATACTTCCGGGCACAATACCGGCTCTTTCTTCAGAATATAAAGTACACACAGTAATGCAGACACACCCTGCGCAATATTTGTTGCCCATGCCGCACCTGCAACACCCATATTCATCTTAATGATAAAGAACAGGTCCAATACGACATTCAGACAGGCTGAGAATACCAGTGTTACCAGAGGTACTTTACTGTTCCCTATGGCTCTTAGACAGGCTGCAAAATAATTATAGGCTACACTTGCCACAATACCCATACAGATTACTGATATGTAGCTGTATGCATCCGCAAAAATATCTTCCGGCGTATTCATTAAGGTCAGAACCTTCTTCATGCACAATAAGGATAACAATGTCATTCCAATGATCAGCAGGATCGAAAGCAGAATACCATTTGCAACACTCTGTCTCGTGCCCTTCTCATCACTGATTCCAAATCTTTGGGAAGTCAGCACAGTAAATCCCGTACTGAGTCCTGTAGACGCTCCGATTACCATGAACATGATCGTACCGGTTGAGCCTACCGCCGCCAGTGCATTTGCACCAACAAACCGGCCAACAATCATGGAGTCTACTGCATTGTATATCTGTTGAAAAACATTGCCTATCATCAACGGCAGCGTAAACTGCAGAATAATCGGTAATGGATTCCCCTTTGTCATATTCTTTTGCATTTCTTTGTTTTCCTCCTTATAGCATCCAGCCTGCCAACAGCATACTCATCCCCAATCCTGCTGCCGTGGCAAGCAAAGCTCCTGCTAATGTCCAGCGAGTCTTCGTGACTCCTACTGCCATATAATACACCGACATTGTATAAAATACCGTCTCTGTAGAACTAAGAGCCAGTGAAGTAACCAGCCCCACATAAGAATCCGTACCATATTCCTTAAAGATATCCAGCGCCAGTCCTGTTGCCGCAGAAGATGATATGATCTTCACCAAAAAAAGGCTGAATAATTCCTGTGGAAAATCTCCCGTAAACCTGTCAAACAGCCCTCCAATATATTCCAAAAACCCGGATGCCCGAAGCACCCCCACTGCAACCATCAGTCCGATCAGTGTAGGGGCAATCTCCGCCACCGTCTTAATACCACTGGAAGCCCCTTTGATAAAACAATGATAAATATCTCTCTTTGATGCAAGCCCCATGGCAATGATATAAAATACCAGGGCTGGGATAATCATATCAGATATCTGAAGCATAAGCTGTGACTGCATATTTTAAATCCTGATACTCTGTCTTTGTGCATTATATGCTTTTTTTATCTGTCTCATGAACAATTACTTTTTGATTACTTTTCTCTTAGATGTTTTACGACCGCCTGTGCCGTAGGTGTCGTTGCCAGTCCTTCCTGACCGGTCTCTCTCAGACAGGCAGGTATGAGCTTACCTATCCTTCTCATAGAATCAATGACTTCATCCGGGTCAATGGCACTTTTTATGCCTGCTATCGCCATCTGTGAAGATACCACTGCATTTACCGCACCAGATACATTTCTCTTCACACAGGGTACTTCTACCAGTCCTGCTACCGGATCACAGGTCAGACCCAGCATGTTTTTCAAAGCCAATGCTGCTGCATGCACAATTTCCTGTTCTTTGCCGCCTTCCAGATATGCCACTGCTCCTGCCGCCATGGCACTGGCAGAACCTATCTCAGCCTGACATCCGCCCTCTGCTCCTGCAATGGATGCACTGGTTGCTATTACTTCACCAATTCCTGCTGCCACAAAAAGCGCCTCCACCAGCTTGTCCTCTGATACATTCCTTTGCTTCTCATATGTGAGAAGAACAGCTGGAATAACGCCACAGGAGCCAGCTGTAGGTGCTGCAACGATTCTTTTCATACAGGCATTGGACTCTCCCATTTTTACTGCCTTTTCCATAACTTCTGTCAGGAAATCTCCTATCAGACGGTTCTTTTTCTTATGAAACTCTTCCAGCTTCTCTCCATCGCCGCCTACCATGCCGCTGGCAGAACGAAGTTTAGGGTCATATGCCGCATCTGCTTCTTTCATAGCCTGATACATGCCCCTCATGGTCTCGAAGGACTGCTCATAGCTGACATTTCGCTCCCTCATATCATCTTCTATAACAATCTGCCAGAATGGTTTGTTCTCCTTTTCGGCAGCTTCTGTAATCTCTTTTAAATATGCAAAAGCCATTACTTCTCCTCCAGACTATAATAAGTGACTTTCTCAATACCCTCCAGATGTGCAAGCCACTGGATAGACTCCTTTGGCACTTCCTGGTCACACTCAATGACCATGACAGCATGTCCGCCGCGTCCTGCCCTGTACAGCTGCATTGTCGCTATATTAACGGATTTATGGGATAACATGCTGGTAACTTCTGCCACATGTCCCGGCTGATCCAGATTATGAACAATTAATGTCGGATAGTCCCCTGAGAAGTTCGCAGACAACCCGTCTATACTGGCAATATTAATACGTGAACCACCGATGGACTCTCCCACGATCTCCAGTTGTCTTCCATCAGCTCCCGTTAAGATCAGCTGTGCTGAATTCGGGTGTGCATCCTTTAATTCTGCTTCTCCAAAGCTTATCTCCATTCCCGCTTCCCCAGCCAGCCGGAAGCTGTCAGGAATTCTGCAATCATCTGTCTTCATGCCAAGTAGACCTGCCACGATAGCGATCTGTGTACCATGGCCTTTTCCTGTCGCAAGGAAAGAACCATATAACAGAATCTGTGCTTTTACAATAGGCTGTGCCATCAGCTTGCGGGATACATAGCCTATTTTCACGGCTCCCGCCGTGTGGGAACTGGAAGGTCCTACCATGACCGGACCTATAATATCATATAGATTCATTTTATAATTGCTCCTTTTTTTAAACAAAACATAATATTATCTTAAAAGATTCATAATAGTACTTTATTCCTATTTTCTTCTTGTGTATACTCTGCAATAGATTACGAAAGGCAGGTAAAATACCATGATAAAAATCGCTCTCTGCATCAACCGGGAAAAAGAAAGGAATGCTATTCTTCAGGAAATTGCAGAATCCTTTGAACAGCATAACATCCCTTATGATACTCTTATCTGTTCCGATTCAGATGACCTTATGGCTAAAACCCACGATACCTTCTGTCCGGATATTCTGCTGTTTGATATGCATGGTGAAAATGGTCGTTTACGCCAGGCTGCCCTTTCCCTGAAACAGAGAAATCATAAGCTGATATCCGTTGTCACAGAGAAAACAGATTACATACAATTTGAAGATAATCTGCTCTTACAGCCTATTTATTCATTACAATGCCGCAGCAGCCAGTTATGGTCTTATTTAACCAGAACCTATCAGCTTCTGATGTCTGATACCAGCTCTTTTACTTACTATCACAGACCAGAATATGCCACCGTTATGCTTGATGATATTCTATATTTTAATTCTGAAGGACGTAAAATACATATGGTCACTACCAATGGATCTGACTCCTTTTATTATAAACTGGACGAGGTTGAACAGCTCCTGCAACAAAAAGACCATCATTTTGCAAGAATCCACAAGTCCTATCTGGTCAATACCGATTACATTACGGAATATGATAAACGGACACTGACTCTGGAGACCGGACAGATTCTGAATATCAGTCGTTATGATTATTATAAGGAAGTACACCAGCTAAAACAGGCTCTTGCTCAGTAATAACAGGCTGATATATGGCATTCATATCCTGCAGTGTATTTCCAAAGCTGTCAGAAGTAAGCCAGGTGTTACTAAGCCCACACCAGCCGTCTCCCGGCATGCCATCTACATTGTATATATTAAATACATACCGCTTCTTCGGTACAATTACTTTCTCATCTTTCTGTGTTGCAATATACGTAATACCTTCCTGTAATAACGGCACTGCCTGCTTGTCTCTTTCCATATACGCCACTGTCTCTTCATTGGACAGTACATGCATCATCTGCGGTTCTACACCAAGTCCGGTATTCATATTGGTAAAGGAATATCCACCATTATCTTCATATGCTACACCATATACCTTCACATTCTGAAATGTCAGATACATCTGATTCTCTGTATGCAGTGCATGTATTGTCATAATATAAGGACACAGACTGCTCTGCAGCATGGAATTACAAAGAATCATTTTTGAATTACCACCTACTTCTAACGTTCCCGCATCGTGCAGATAGATACATCCTCCATCTCCTGCTGCCAGCAGCTCACATTCTGTTACGGTTATCGTACTTTCTCCTCTGCTGCCGATTCCCATGCAATAACTGTTGTAGGACTCTATACGGCATTTTTCAAAAGACAATTCTTTTCCATACAGGTAATTCTGGTCAACATGTACCGCATAACCGGAGTATGCTGATTGTCTGAGCAGTTCCAGGGAATCCTCGTTAAAAGACTCTTCCTGAGTTGCTATCAGAGGCAAAAACATTCCCTTATTTGCATTTTTATATCCCTTTATTGTAATATTACTGATCTGACCTGCCGCAACTGTAAGGGGTACTTTGCCATAATTGACTGTATCATACTGTAGAATACAGCTGTCACGGTCAACCCCCAGAAGATTTACCGTCTTTGCCATGATCTCAACATTTTCTTCATATACGCCAGGACAGATAATCAGAGTATCCCCTGAGTTTACTGCATCTACGCCCTCCTGAATTGTCAGAAAGTCTCCAGTTCCATCCTGTGCAACAATATATACATTGCCTTCCTTTGCAAGCTTATCTACCTGCTGTGCAAACCACTGCTCATCAGCCGCGTATGCCTTTATTCCAAAGCTCATATATCCACACAGGATAATAGCCAGTATTCCTAATTTCGTCATTATATTCTTCATATCGTATCTTTTGCCTTTCATCTCCTGTTCATACCTCAGGAATCGTATTATTTTATCATATTCTTTTTTACTTATAAAGGTCTTGTAATCGCTTTTTATGAATTTATAAATCTGGTCTTCCACTTACAGAAGAATACTGCTACAAACGTACCTACAAGAGTTGCCAGAATTGCAGGTGCAATGATTCCGGCAGGATTTACGCTCCCGTACTGACTACGATATGCAATAATATTAACCGGTATTAATTGCAGCGAAGATATATTAATAACTAGAAAGGTACACATCTCATCACTGGCTACGTCTGTCAGCTTTCCCCGTTCCTCTTCCAGATGTGCAAGCTCTGACATTGCCCGCAGTCCCGCCGGAGTTGCCGCCCAGCCAAGCCCCAGAATATTTGCCACAAAATTAGCCGATATCGAGGTCAGAGCCGGATGATCTTTCGGTATTTTGGGAAAAAGAAAGCCCATGACCGGCTTTAGCAGCTTAGTCATCCCTTTCATGATTCCCGCATCCACTGCTACTTCCATAAGTCCTGACCAGAATGCCACAATTCCAAACATGGTAAAACACAGCGTGATTGCCTCTCTCGATGAAGCAAGCACGGCATCTGTAATATCCTTTACATTACCGGTAAGTACGCCATATACGATACCTGTCAACAGCATACCTCCCCATAAATAATTCATCATAGGACTGATTCCTTCACTTTATTTCTTTTTTCACTTTATGCCCTGTTTTTGGCGTCTATACCCGTGGAATTTTTTTTCATACAAAAAGAGACTCCCTAAGAGCCTCTTTCAATTTTGTTATTCTCGAATTATACTGTGCACGTAATAATTAGATATCTGCGCCCTGCTCTCTTAAAAATTCGATTGCATCGCCAACAGTCTTGACTTTCTTCTCTAATTCTTCATAAGATACTTCTACACCGAATTCTTCTTCGAATGCCATTACTAATTCTACTAAATCTATGGAGTCTGCACCCAAATCATCCTTAAATGATGAATCTTCCGTGATTTCTACGCCGGTCAAATGTAACTGATCTTCGATAATTTCAAATACTCTTTCCATTCTTTCATCTCCTTTTTCCACATATGGAGTATATGTTTCTTACCTTTAACAATAGGAGTATATTATCACCCATACTATTTGTCAACAGTTTTTAACAGATATTGATATACATCCCTCTTGGAAACTCCTCTGTCCTTTGCGACAAGTTTCATAGCCTCTTTATGGTCAATTCCCTGTTTCTCATAGATTTCCATGTGCTCTTCTATAGACATCTCCTGCCAGTTTTGTTCCTGCTCTTTTTGAAACTCTTCCAGACTCTTACCCTCCAGAACAAGCACATATTCACCTCTTGGTTCCTCTGATTGATACATATCCAGAGCATTTTCCAATGTCGTAGGCAGTACCGTCTCAAACTTCTTGGTAAGCTCCCGGCATAAGGTAATACGACGGTTTCCCAATGCATTATATAGCTCTTCCAGTGTCCTGATCAGATGATGTGGCGCTTCATATAAAATAATGGTACGGGATTCCTTCTGCAGATCCTCCAGAATCGCTTTCTTTTCCTTCTTATCCGGTGGCAGAAAGCCTTCAAAACAGAATCTTCTCGTACTCAGTCCTGATAATGTCAGCGCTGTAATACATGCTGCCGGTCCCGGCAAAGAAGTTACCACAATGCCTGCCTCATGGCACATTGCCACCAGCACTTCTCCGGGATCAGAGATTGCAGGTGTTCCCGCATCTGTGATCAATGCGATATTTTTACCTTCCTGAAGCTGCTCTATGAGATATTTTGCTTTTTCTATCTTATTATATTCATGATAGCTTGTCATAGGTGTATGAATCTCAAAATGATTCATAAGCTTCATACTGTTTCTGGTGTCTTCTGCTGCTATCAAATCTACTGCCTGAAGAGTCTCTATGACTCTTGGCGTCATATCCTGCAAATTTCCTATAGGCGTAGCACACAAATATAATTTACCTGCCATCTGTTCCTCCTGTTTCTGATTCTTCTTCCACTACCTCTGTCGTTTCTATAGCCGTTTCTATAGCTTCACCCATTTCACTGTCCCATTCTTCCTGCTGCGCTCTTGCTTCTTCCTCAGTCAGTAATGCATCTTTCTTATATTTCACTGCTGCATTCCACAGAATCCATTCATCAAATCCAGCATCGTGTGCCCCCTGTATCTGATCCCTGATCTGTTTGGGTCCATAACTGATATGACCTTCAACCCAGCTTGCCGTAAAGCTCTGAATCCAGACACGCCCTGTTGCCCTGTTCTCCTCTGGTATCTTTTCCAGCTGTTTTGCTGCTGCCTGCATAGCCGCTTTTACCGTGTCATAGGGCTGTGCATCCGGAACAGGGATTCCATATACACCATTTGCATAATGGGACGGATATACCATAGGACATATATAATCCAGATGAGATGCCATATCTACAAAATTCTGACCAACTATATCCTGATCTATTTTGCTGTCAATAATTGTTCCATATACATCCGCTGACACATATACGCCCTCTGCTGACAATTTATCATAAGCGTACTGTGTGAATTCTGTAATAACATCCGTTTTACTCTGTTCCTCTGCCTCTGGACCAAAATCCATCTTATCTGTCTTGAGATCCGTAGAGAAACGTATATAATCAAATTGCACTTCGTCAAAGCCTGCCTCTGCTGCCTGCGATCCAATCTCTATCAGATAATCCCATACTTCTCTATTATAGGGATTCACCCACGCCAGCCCGGATTTATCATAGAAAATATCTCCATTTTTTGTTCTTACCGCCAATTCAGGTCTTTGCTGCGCCAGATATGGATCTTTAAAAGCCACCACTCTTGCAATCAGATAGATATTCTTCTCCTTACAGCGCTGTACAAGTTCCTTTATATCTGATACATAATTGATACCTGCACCTATTTGGGAAGCAAGTGTATCGGAGTCCATCTTATACGTAACCCTGCCATCATCATTTTTAATATCTATGACCATGGCATTCAGCTCTGTAGTATCTACTAACTCAATGAGTTCATCCATTCTCGCATTTCCCGCTATTGGACCACTGACATAGATGCCCTTTACCTTTACAGGCTCTCTTCGCTCCTGTTCTGCTGTATTCATATTTACTGCATCCGAGTTCTCCTGTGATGATGTCTCTGCACCTGCAACATTCTGCCCTGGAGCTTCTGAACTTACAGTATCTGTATTCTCCTGCCCTGATACGTCCACATATTGCATACTATCCGTACTTTCTACTTCTGCCAATGTCTGTTGACTGGTACTCCCGCAACCAGATATTACCCCGATCACAGCTAATATACACATCACAGTTTTGTATTTCTTATTATTTTTCACACTAATATCCGTATACTTCATATATTTCATCTGTATATTTTCCCGGTTCTTTATACACAATTAAGGGTTTTTCCACTGTCATACGTGATTTACCGCCACGACACCCCTCTATTAATACCATATTAGGCTCTTTATCCACATATGGATAAACAAGTCTCATACGCTTGGGTTCCAATTTATATCTGACCATCACAGATATGATCTCCGCCAGTCTGAATGGTCTATGAACCATATAGAAATTACCGCCTGGTTTTAACAAAATGGCGGCTTTCTGTATTACATCCTCTAATGTACACAGAATCTCATGTCTGGCAATGGCTTTGGGCGCATCTGGATTGGTAATTCCATGCTGCCCTATCATATATGGTGGATTACAGGTTATAACGTCAAAAGAAGCAGCCTGAAAAAGTGTATCTGCTTCTTTGATGTCACCACATACTATGTCAATTTTATTTTCCAGATGATTTAAAAGGACACTGCGCCTTGCCATATCCGCACTTTCTTCCTGTATTTCAAGTCCGGTAAAATGCTCTCCCTGCGTCTTTGCCTCCATCAGAATTGGAATAATTCCCGTTCCGGTTCCAAGATCCAGCACTTTACCACCTGATTTCACTTTGGCAAAGCCGGATAAAAGCACTGCATCCATTCCAAAACAGAATTTGTCTGAATCCTGAATGATCTGATAACCATTTCTCTCCAGGTTATCAATTCTTTCATGTTCCTTCAGCTTAATTGTCATCCAGCTTAGACCTTCCCTCCTGCTTTTCCAGCTTCTCCAGCTCTTTTAACTCTGCATCTGTTACATCATCCTGCTTTTCTTTGCGATGTCTTTTCTTAAAGCGAAGCTGTTCTACCTTGTACTCACGAATTTCCTTTTCATCATTATTTTCAATCAGAACTTTTACAAGCTGGCGTAATACATTCACACTATGTACTTCACCCTTTAATCCATCATCTGTTGTTACGTAATCGCCAACATTTGGAAGCTTTCTGTTCAGATATTCATATGTCTCTTCCTCATGCTTGAGACAACACATCAATCTGCCACACATACCTGAGATCTTGGTAGGATTCAATGACAGATTCTGCTCCTTTGCCATTTTAATAGATACGGGTACAAATTCTGATAAATGCGCATGACAACATAACGTTCTGCCACAGATACCAATACCTCCCATGATTTTGGTCTCATCTCTGACACCGATCTGGCGAAGCTCAATACGTGTTTTAAATACAGAAGCCAGATCCTTTACCAGTTCCCTGAAATCAATTCTTCCATCTGCAGTAAAATAAAATAATACTTTATTATTATCAAAAGTATATTCTGCATCAATCAGCTTCATATCCAGCTTATGTTTTTTAATTTTCTCCAAGCATATTTTAAAGGCTTCTCTTTCCTTCTGCTTATTTGCATTCTCCTGTTCCGTATCTCTGGCTGTTGCTACACGAAGTACAGGCTTTAGGGGCTGAATGACCTTATCATCCTCTACTTCCTTGGGATCTCCTACTACTGTACCATACTCGATTCCACGGGCTGTTTCTACAATAACGTGATCTCCTCTTTTGACATCAAATTTTAATGGATCAAAAAAATATATTTTACCTGCAGTTCTAAATCTTACTCCAATTACTTTTACCATAATCTATTAACCTCACTCTACAAACTTTATGCTTCTGCTTTCATTTCCATAAATAACAGCTCCATTGTCAGATCGGCATTTACATTTGACTTCAGACGATTCCTTGCCTGCTCTATCGCATGTATAATCCGATCAATTCCTTCATAAGAACAACTGGCTGCTATTCTTCTGATATCCAGCCTGTCCTCCTTAAAGATCAAAGGACTCTGTTCACCACATGCTTTATATAATAACACATCACGATACCAGATAAAACACAGATCCAGGTAATCGTTCATGTCATATTTTTCCTCATTTATTTTCTTTACTGCTGCTGCCATCTGGTTTACTTCCAGATTGGCTACATTTTTCATGATTCCCAGAACTTCCGACTTTAAATGGTCAAAGTCCTCATTCGAGGCAAGCATTACTGCTTTCCCCACATTTCCTCTGGCAAAAGACGCACAGATACCGGCTCTGTAATCCGGTATTTCCACCTTTTCCATGAGATATTTCTTTATCTTATCATCTGCCACCGGCTTTGTGTCAAGCACAACACATCGGCTTAATATGGTAGGCAGCATGGATTCCACATTTGTAGTAAGCAATAAGATTACCGCATACTCTGGTGGTTCTTCCAGTGTTTTTAACAAGGCATTCTGTGCCTGCGTATTCATCTTTTCCGCCTCATCCATAATATAGATCTTATGCGGACCACTATATGGCTTAATTGCAATATCGCCATTAATCTGGGTTCTGATATTATCCACACTGATTACATTTGGTTTATCATGTTCCACGTATATAATATCAGGATGATTCCCATTCATTGCCTGCTTACAGGAACGACACTGATTACAGGGACGCTCTCCCTCGCTTTCACACTGTAGAGCTCTTGCAAAAATATCTGCAATCATTCTTTTACCTGATAATTTCTCACCCTGAATCATATAGGCATGAGATATCTTATTAAATTTTAATGCATTTTGCAGATTGTCTGTTAATTGATTCTGTCCAATGACAGATTCCCAACCAAACACTTGCTGCTCCTGTGACATATCTACCCCAAGCCTCTATTCTTTCCTATTCTTAGCTATTTAAACCCAGACAAGAAGCCTCTCTGCCATTTTATGTAAAAATATCCAACAGTAAGCCGCGTATCTCTCCTACCTTGGCAAGAATCGCAATCTCGTCTTTTTCTTCCTTCATTAACTCCTGAGCAAGCTCATCCAGCTTCTCATCTACCAGCCTGACAATACCATATACTCTATGTCTTCCACGACGATCCAGAAAATTTTCTCTTGAAAATTTGTGAGAACGATTCACAATTTCATTCATGAAATCCTTGATCAGAGCGCGATACCGGCGCATATCCTTTACATCCATGCGCTTAGTGATCTTGTCACCCTGCATTACGATCTCTTCCATCATCAGGTTCAATCTGTCCGCCAGCCCGGCTTCTTCTATATTACTTGCCAGCATGAAACGAAATGTATCATCTGTCTGCTGTACATTGGACTGCTGCTGTGTCTGAACTGTCTGTTCTACCTGGTTTACTTTGATATCCACGATATCACCCCTTTTATGATCTGTTATCCACCCAAATTATAACCGATTATTTTCCTGAATATATTGTTTGATTTCCTGTATACAGGAATCTAATTCATTATTATAAAATGCACGGCTGATTCCTGCCTCTTCCAGTTTTTCTTTTGAAAAATCCTGACTGTCTGCAAGAAATCTTCGACACATTTCCTCGTATTTTGGAACGCTCTGGCTTTTCTCACGCAGCAAAGCTCTCGTCAGACGCTCCCCATCCTCTACCTCTACATAAATAGGCATTACCTTGTCTGCACCAAAATAATCCCTGGTCATACAATACGACTGCAATACTCCCGGAACCAGATAACTATATTTTGAAAGATCAATCTGATCATCCTTTACTGTATAGTAATACCATATTCCATATATTGTCTGATATGCTCTGCATTCTACCAGCATATTATGATCCCGGTATTTTTGTAGTGTGGCTTCATCTGTAAAATGATATTCTATCCCTTCCTTTTCTCCTTCTCGGATTGGTCGGGTTGTATAGGGTACAATATGATGCAGATTCAAATCCTTATCCTGTATCAGCTTCTTATATATTGTGTCTTTCCCTGATGAACTTTTGCCTATAATACAATATATTTTACCCATACCAGTTAAGTATACCTTTCGTATTTTTATGCTATAGCGTTCTATTTACAAATTTGCTGTAACTATTTAGACAACATGAGCAAAATTGCTATTTCACAGCTCATTTTGCTCATGTTAATGTCCAGCCATACAGTTTATATCTGTAAATAAGAATCTTCTTTCACAAGCTGTATGAATCTTAGTTGTTACAATTGTTATTCAACATCTACAACTCTCAGCATATTTGTTTTACCGGAGATACCAAGAGGAACACCTGCTGTCAGAACTACTCTGTCTCCTGACTGAACATATCCTGCCTTTTTACTTGCTTCAACAGCAGAATCAAATAATTTCTCTGCACTGTCTTCTCTGTTAATCAGAAGTGGCTGTACACCCCATACAAGACCCAGCTGACGGAACACCTTCTTATCCACAGTACATCCAATTACAGGGCATGCAGGCTGATATCTTGCTACCATACTTGCAGTAAAGCCTGACATTGTAACGGTAATAATTGCCGCTGCTTCCAGATCAATTGCTGTTGTACAGCATGCATGAGAGATTGCTGTTGTCACATCTTCCTTTACATCATCATTTCTTCTGGAGAAACGTGATATATAATCAATATCCTTTTCTGCTCTTTCTGCAATTCTTGCCATTGTTTTAACAGCTTCTACCGGATAAGCACCTGCAGCACTTTCACCACTGAGCATAATTGCAGAAGTACCATCATAAATTGCATTGGCAACGTCTGTTACCTCAGCACGGGTAGGTCTTGGATTCTTAATCATGGAATCCAGCATCTGCGTTGCAGTAATAACGATCTTACCCTGCACCAGAGACTTTTTGATCATTCTCTTCTGGAATACAGGAACTTCTTCCATGGCAACTTCTACGCCCATGTCACCTCTTGCAACCATGATACCGTCTGATGCTTCCAGAATCTCTTCCAGATTCTCCAATCCCTGTGTATTCTCAATCTTGGATATGATCTTCATGTTACCGCCATTTTCTCTGATCAACTGGCGAACCTGTTCTACATCTTCTTTGTTTCTTACAAAAGAAGCTGCAATATAATCATATCCCATCTTTACACCGAAAAGAATATCTTCTCTGTCTACATCACTAATGTAAGGCATCGTCAATACAACACCAGGTACATTAATACCCTTATGATTGGATACATATCCGCCATTAATAACCTGACAGATAATATCTGTATCTGTAATATCGACTACTTCCATAGCAATCAGACCATCATCAATTAAGATCTTCTTTCCAATGCTGACATCATCTTTTAAATTCTTATACGTAATGGTAGCTCTCTGAGCAGTTCCCATTATTTCTTCTGTAGTAAGGGCAAAGATTGTTCCTGTCTCAAGGTACACTTTACCACCCTCAAAATCTCTCAGGCGGATTTCAGGTCCCTTAGTATCCATCATTGTAGCAACAGGAAGACCTAATTTCTCTGCTATCTGTACTGTTCTTTCGAATTTGGCTCTATGTTCCTCATAATCACCATGTGAAAAATTGAAACGTGCCACATTCATACCTGCAAGCATAAGCTCTTCCAGCTTTTCTGCGCTTTCAGAAGCGGGTCCTATCGTACAAACAATTTTGGTCTTTCTCATAAATTTATATTTCCTTTCATTATACGCTTTATTATTCGCGTAACCCCTACTCTTATCTATTGTCGTATCCTCCTTAAATTTATATACTTTGTATTTTTAAAATACCTTTTCTTGTTTTTATCTTTCCCTTATGCAAATGTATCGTTTCCATAAAAGAACAATATTTATCTGCTGCTGTTACAATCCATGCTTCTCTGCACATAGGCGGAACAACAGTTAATGGCCACATATGCTTTTTAATAATATCCTCCTGACGTTTTGTCAATGTGTATTCTTTCTGAGCATTGTGTAGTGCTCTTGAAGGATGATAAAAGCCATGCAGTTTATGCGGATTTTTTAAATCTTTAAAATGCCAGTCATACAGAAAATAATCATGAAGCAATGCACCTCTGATCAAATCTCTTTTATTGCATTTAATATGAAGTTTGTCTTTAATTCTCAGACTTGTCTTGGCAACATTAATACAATGCTCATTGACTGTCATATTTCCATGCTGAATATGCTCTTTGATTTTCTGGAAATTATCAGAATTTAAAATATCATCTGCATACTGTCTTAATTCACTTTCGTACATGTTTATCACCAAGCCTTTCTATAACCTGCAAGCTTTCGGTAATCTACGTAGCTTTTCTTTAATCAAAGCTACTATTTATGGTTTTGCATATTACTCATAATAGCATATAACCGGCATTCCCGCTGCCACATGTTCATAAATTTCCCGTGCTACATCCACCGGAAGATTGATACAACCATGTGAACCATTTGTTTCATAGATCGTACCACCAAACTGTTTTCTCCAAGGAGCATCATGCATACCAATTCCCCCATTAAAAGGCATCCAATAAGATACTGGGGTTCTATAATTTGTTCCCTTTAAAACTGCATTCCGTTCTTTATAGGTTATCGGGAATATGCCCCCTGGCGTTGCCATTCCCTTTACCATATTTCCACTTACAAAATCGCTTTCTATTATTATGTTTCCTTTTTCCCAGAAATATAAATGCTGTTTTGATAAATTTATTTCAACATACGTGTCGCCATAGTCCCGTTCTCCGTGACTTGCTGCTGTCTGAATATAGACAGGTTCTCTCTCTACAACAGCTCCCTGTTTAATTAAATTTATCAACTCTTCTGTTTCCTCTGACCGGTTCATTCGCCAGCCATAAAATCCACTGTCTATTGTAATATCCTTACCTTCTGCTGTCGTAAAAGCATGCTTTCGATAAGCTGTATCATAAGACCTGGCAAGCTCTTTCACATAAGCCTTTACCTCATCTTCTCTTATATAAACAGCATGATTAATCGTAAACAGCCAATTATGAATAAGGCTTGCGTCTACTACCTCTTCTTTCTCACCAAATTGATATGTAATCCGAGCTGAGACCTGTTTATTTATTTCTTTCCATAAACGCAGCAGTTCTTCATCTTCACTTGTTATGGATGGCTCAATATAACAGCCTGCTTCCTCAAGATTCAGTTCCGTGTCCATATTTTCTAACGCAAGTTTAATAGAGTCACATACCTTTCCCTTCCTCAGATATGTTCCCGGATAAGCTTTCACAAGTTCATATTGACCCGTTGATTCCTGAAAGTCACCAATATATGCATTTTGTGGAGCCTTCATATGATCCCGCTGCATAAATGGAATAGCATCTATTATCTGCTCTAATGCATCTTCCTGATACTGTCCAATATGCTCCAAATCATAGGAATACTCTTTCCAGATTGACACAGGCCAAAGCCATGCATTCTGACTGTCCATAATTTCCTGCAATGCATCCTGCGTATCTACCTTTAAAGAAACATCTTCTGCAGAAATCGTCACTTCTGTATTTTCCCTTCCAATTACATGAAGTGAATATTTCTGAAATTCATCCTTTAAAATATCCGATACTGTATCAACTGTCTGTACGCTGCTCTCAATATAATCAATTGTTGTATGAAAGAAATAGTGTGTTTGGAAAATATAACAAAATGTAAAATAGACGAGCATTAATATGCCCATTATTACGATTATGATAAGTGCGGACATTCGTTTACACTTATTATCCTTTTTCATTTTGAGTTCCCCTCTGTTTCACATAACCATACATAGTTATTTTAGCATACATTATAAAAAAAAACACGGAAATCCGTGTCTTTTTTAGATTATTTTTAAGTAACAAAAAATGCCCAGAACCGGAATCGAACCAGTGACACGAGGATTTTCAGTCCTCTGCTCTAC
>CAVBMG010000009.1:0-55746 GCA_963596435.1 Agathobacter sp. | reverse complement strand
GCATCTGCCTTACAAGCAGAGGGTCACAGGTTCGAGCCCTGTAGGTCCCATTTTTTTTGCAATAACAGAGTTCATGTTATTGCTTTTTTTATTCTTAAATTTGCTTTTCTATATAAATATGCTATAATGAAATAAAATTATGGGATTGTAAACGTGATTTCATGAAATAATTTGAGTAGATTGTGCTCAAGCTATACTAACTGTATAATAGGAATTTGTTGAATTGTGTCTGGTATTTGAATATATGGAGAGTACTATGGAAAAACAAATTGTAGAGAGTGGCGATTCAGTTTCTAAAGTCATTACATTGGATGACATTATAGGGAAAAAAGAAAATAAGAAACAGGAAGAAAAATCTCCAGATAAGTCAACAGATAGTTTGCTCCCACCGGGTATGAGGGAAATTAAACTAGAGGATATTGAAACAACGAAAAAAGTAAAGTATATAGAAAATCCTTTACCAGTACCTAAACGCAGGGAACATAAGGAAATGAATTATGCAATTAACGAATTAACTTCAGAAAATGATGATTATGATGTCAAAGATATGACTGGAATGGATTTCTTTGATATAGAATAAAATGATATATGATGAAGCATAATAAAAAGAACCACGCAGGTTCTTTTTTTGTGCTTTTAAGATAGGAGGGATATATATGTCAGATCATTCTGATAAGGAAAAGGATAATCAACTGGATGATAAGAAGTATAAAGACGAAAAAATAGAAAAAGAAAGTCAGGTTACTTTAGAGGAGAACAGAGAAAATCACAGAATACATCTGATTACGATTATCGGTGAGATAGAAGGACATGAGAATGCAGGAAGTCAGTCTAAAGTTACGAAGTATGAATTATTATTGCCACAATTGGCTTCTATAGAAGACAGCTGTGATATAGATGGCGTATTATTACTATTAAATACAATGGGAGGTGATGTTGAAGCAGGTCTGGCAATTGCTGAGATGATAGCTTCCCTGAGCAAACCGACAGTATCACTGGTGCTTGGGGGAAGTCACAGTATAGGTGTCCCCATTGCAGTAAGTACAAATTATTCTTTTATTGTTCCTTCAGGGACAATGGTCATTCATCCGGTAAGAATGAATGGTATGGTAATAGGTGCTCCACAGACTTTTAATTATTTCCGGGATGTGCAGAACAGAATCATACAATTTGTATGTAAACATTGCAGAATTAAACAATCAAGATTAGAAGAACTTATGATGGAGACACAGATGTTGACGAAAGATGTGGGATCTGTGCTGGAAGGGGAAGAGGCAGTTAAAGAAGGAATTATTGATGAAATAGGAGGCATTTCGCAGGCTGTGCAAAAACTCCATGAACTGATCAGACAGTATAAATAAGGAAGCATGCAGATGCAATAATATTGAGAATTTTCATGACAAGAGACCGGATAAATGTTATACTATAAGTTATGTAATGTAGTATGGAAAAGGAATCATATACAGCTATATTACAGGATAACGTAGAAACAGGGGGAAGTATTATGGCATCTGCATCGGGAAGAAAGACAACGAAAGGCAGAACAAATACAAAATCTAAGGGAAGAACAACAAAGAGCAGAGCAAATACAAAAGGGAAAAAACGCTCTACAAGGAATGATGTAGATATTGCAGTAAAAAATGAGGTAGCATTAATCTGTATTTTTGCAGCTGCCATTTTTCTGTTTTTGTGCGTAGTGCAGATTATTCATGGCGCTGCAGCAGATGGAATTCGCAATTTTATGTTCGGAGTTTTTGGACTGTTGGCATATGTAGTTCCTATTATTGTCTTTTTAGGCTTTGCCTTTGGAATATCTAATAAGGGCAATACAGTAGCAGTAATAAAGCTTGTCAGTGGAATCATTTTGATCTTCCTTTTGGGAATTGTTTCGTATATGCTGTTAAAACAGGATACGATGGTGGAAAGTGGAGCACTAATATCTTCTTTATATCAATCTTCAGCAGAACACCATGCCGGTGGCGGAGTATTGTTTGGCAGTATAGCGCATGGACTTTACAAATTAATTGGCTTTGGAGGTACACTCTTTTTAGTGATTGTACTTGGAATTATATCCATCGTGTTTATCACAGAGAGAAGCTTCCTGTCCGGAATCAGAAAAGGCGGTTCTTACTTATTGGAAACTGCAAGAGAAGATGCAGAAAGAATGCGTGAGTACAGAGAGTCTTTGATGGATGAAGAAGAGGAAGATGAATACGAATTTGATGAATATGAGGAGAAGAAACGTCAAAGAGCAGCACAGAGAAAGAGACAGGAAGAAATAAAAGCTCCTAAGGATATTTCACCAGAGCGCAGAATGGATAAGAAGGCGCGCGGTGTGATCTCCAGTGAATCAGTAACTTTGCAAAAGGATAAGAAGCCTTTAAGTGCAAGGGGCGATATTCATGAGATCATTCTGAATGAGGAAAGCAATATAGAAGCTTTGCCAGAGGATATTCGTCTTGAACCCTATGGTGAAAATTATGAAGAAATCAATCCTGTGCCAACAGCTGTTCCACAGGAGATTCAAGAGCCTGAGGTACTCAGTCCCATAGAAGAGTTCAAAATGGAAGTACAGGAACCTGAGATTGTAGATCCGTCTGCATTAGAAGCACTTCCAGAACCTGTGACAGAGGAGACCACAAGAGAAAAAGCAGTTGCAAAAAAGACACAACATGAAGAGAAAGAAGAAATAGCCAGAGAAGAAGCCAATATTTCAAAGCAGATAGAACAGAATGAACAGCCAGGACAGAAATATGTGATTCCTCCAATTTCGTTGTTGAAAAAAGGCGAAGGGAAAAAAGGCGATTCTGCAATGCAACTGAAAGAAACAGCATTTCGTCTGCAACAGACATTACAGAATTTTGGTGTTAAAGTAACAATTACGGACATTAGTCAGGGTCCATCTGTTACTAGATATGAGCTGCAACCTGAACAGGGAGTTAAGGTAAGCAAAATTGTAGGATTGTCTGATGATATTAAGTTGAACCTTGCAGCTACGGACATTAGAATTGAGGCACCTATACCTGGTAAAGCGGCAGTAGGAATCGAAGTTCCTAATAAGGAAAACAGTGCTGTAGCATTGAGAGATCTTCTGGAATCGGAAGAATTTAAGAAATTCCCGTCCAATATATGTTTTGCAGTGGGTAAAGATATTGGTGGACAGGTAGTTGTAGCAGATATTGCCAAGATGCCACATCTTTTGATTGCAGGTGCTACTGGCTCTGGTAAATCGGTCTGCATCAATACCATAATTATGAGTATCCTTTATAAAGCTGATCCGGAAGACGTAAAAATGATCATGATCGATCCCAAAGTCGTGGAATTAAGCGTATATAATGGAATCCCACACCTTATGATTCCTGTTGTAACGGATCCTAAGAAAGCATCAGCAGCATTACACTGGGGTGTTGCAGAGATGACAGACAGATATAAGAAATTTGCAGATATGAATGTAAGGGATCTGAAGGGATATAACAAAGCTGTAGAGAGCGGTAAGCTTTCCCCGGATGGAGAACCATTACAAAAAATGCCACAATTGGTTATCATTGTAGATGAGCTTGCCGATTTGATGATGGTTGCATCAAATGAAGTGGAAGAAAGTATTTGCCGACTTGCTCAGCTAGCCCGTGCGGCAGGCATTCATTTGATCATTGCGACACAGAGACCGTCTGTAGATGTTATTACAGGTCTGATCAAGGCAAATATGCCAAGTAGAGTTGCATTCAGTGTATCCAGTGGTGTGGACTCCAGAACCATTCTGGATATGAATGGAGCAGAGAAGCTTTTGGGTAAGGGTGATATGCTTTTCTATCCGCAGGGATACTCCAAGCCAGCCAGAATCCAGGGCGCATTTGTTTCTGATTCAGAAGTATCTGATGTTGTAGATTTTATTAAAAATCAGATGCTGGGTAATAATTACAGTACATCTGTAGAAGAACAGATCAAGACAATGCAGGGTTCAGCAGGAGCAGGCGGCTCTTCCGGTTCTGCAGGTGGACATGAAGTGGATGTATATTTCGCAGATGCAGGCAGATTTGTCATAGAGAAGGACAAAGCGTCTATTGGTATGCTGCAACGTCTTTTTAAGATAGGATTCAACAGAGCGGCAAGAATTGTAGATCAGTTGGAAGAAGCCGGTGTTGTCAGTGCAGAAGAAGGTACGAAACCCCGTAAAGTTCTAATGAGTCTGGAACAATTTGAAAATTATCTAGACGAAGTGATATAAAAATGTTACAATTTTGTCAATGTTCTTATACTGTGACAAAAAGTATATGATAACGTACAAAACAGTAGAGAAGAAAAGGGACCAGAAGATAGGAGTAAAAATGATGAAGACAGATATTGAGATTGCACAGGAAGCTGAACTGAAACCTATTACCGAAGTAGCAAAATTATTGGATATGACAATGGATGATTTAGAACTTTATGGAAAATATAAAGCAAAAATCTCTGATGAATATTTGAAGAAAATTGAAAAAAACGAGGATGGTAAATTAATTCTTGTTACTGCAATTAATCCGACTCCGGCTGGAGAAGGTAAGACAACCACAAGTGTAGGTCTGGGGCAGGCATTCGGCAGGTTAGGTCTAAAGTCTGTCATTGCATTAAGAGAGCCTTCTCTGGGACCATGTTTTGGCATTAAGGGAGGCGCTGCAGGCGGTGGAATGGCGCAGGTAGTTCCTATGGAAGATTTGAATCTGCATTTTACAGGTGATTTCCATGCAATTACTTCAGCTAACAATCTGTGCGCTGCTTTATTGGATAATCATATTCAGCAGGGTAATGAATTAGGGATTGATACAAGACAGATTGTATGGAAAAGATGTCTTGATATGAATGACCGTGTATTACGTAATGTTGTTGTCGGACTTGGCAATAAGATGGATGGATTTGTCAGAGAAGATCATTTTGTCATTACAGTAGCTTCTGAGATTATGGCTGTTTTATGTCTGGCAGAAGACATGGAGGATCTGAAACGCAGACTGGATCGCATGGTTGTTGCCTATAACTATGCAGGAGAACCTGTTACAGCAGGACAGATTCACGCTACAGGTGCTATGGCTGCACTTTTGAAGGATGCAATTAAGCCTAATCTTATTCAGACACTGGAACATACGCCTGCTATTGTACACGGTGGACCTTTTGCTAATATAGCTCATGGATGTAATAGTGTACGTGCAACGAAAGCAGCTCTGAAAATGGCTGATTATGTTGTAACAGAAGCCGGTTTTGGCGCAGATCTTGGTGCAGAGAAGTTCTTTGATATCAAGTGCCGTGCAGCAGGATTAGAACCGGATGCAGTTGTTCTTGTAGCTACGATCCGTGCATTAAAGTATAACGGTGGAGTACCTAAGAAAGACCTGAATCAGGAAAATATGGAGGCTCTTTCAAAAGGAATTGCCAATCTTGAGAAACATATTGAAAACTTACATAAATATGGTGTGCCTGTAGTGGTAACATTAAATGCGTTTATTACAGATACAGAAGAAGAAATAGATTTTGTAAGAAACTTCTGCAAGGAGAGAAACTGTGATTTCGCTTTGTCACAGGTATGGGAAAAAGGCGGAGAAGGTGGTATTGAACTGGCTAAAGCCATTTTGAATACGATTGAAACCAAAGAAAGCAATTTCAAACCATTATATGATGTTAATCAGCCGATTCGCGATAAGATTACATGCATTGCAAAAGAAATATATGGTGCGGATGAAGTAATATTTGCACCGGCTGCTGAGAAGCAGATAGACAGACTGGAAAGTCAGGGATATGGTAATCTGCCAATCTGTATGGCAAAGAACCAGTATTCTCTGTCAGATGATCCTACATTATTGGGTCGTCCATCCGGCTTTGCAATTAATATCAGAGAAGTATATGTGTCCGCGGGCGCAGGTTTTGTGGTTGCTTTGACAGGAGCTGTCATGACAATGCCTGGATTACCCAAGACACCGGCTGCATATCAGATTGATGTAACAGATGATGGCGTTATTACAGGATTATTCTAATGTGTAAGGAAGACCAGCAAGGAGCCAGCCTAGTATGAAATGTCCAAAGTGTGGAAATGAGTTAGAAGAGGGCAAACTGCTGTGTGAGCAGTGTGGGGAAGAGATCAAAATTGTGCCGGATTTTGATATTGAATTAGAGGCACAGATGGATGAAACCATTAGCAATATAGTAGAAAACATATCTGTAGATGAGAGCAGTCAGCAGGATGCAGAAGTAGATGAACCTCAGAAGACAGATGCTGATGAGCAGGAAGATGCAGATGATTTAAAAGAAAGTCTCAGGGATTATTATCCGGAGCATGGTTTTGTACATATTGGTAAAAAAGCGATCATTGCAGTTTTTTCAACACTTGCAATTGTGATAGTAGTTGCCGCCTGCTGGATTCTGTTTCAGAATTCCAGAGATAATTCTTTTGATTATCAGTATAACCGTGCAATTGAATGCGCAGCAGATAATCATTATGATGAAGCGATTGCTTATCTGGAGAGAGCAATTGCACTGGATTCAAATGCAATAGACGCAAGATTCCTCCTGGCTAAATATTACGATAAAAATGGTCAGCAGCAAAGTGCGATACTTGTATTGCAGGAGCTGATTGATCTGAATGTAGATAATGTAGAAGAAATATATGATTATCTTTTATCCATTTATCAGAACCGACAGGATTATGCAAAGATGGGAGAATTGCTGAAAGAATGTGACAGCAATATGATTCTTGCAAAATATAATGAATATGCAGCATTGCCACCAGAATTCAATAAAGAGGGTGGAGTCTATAATGAATTGATTTCTATTACCATGCAGGGTAATACGGACGGATTTATCTATTATACAATGGATGGCTCCACGCCAACAACCAATTCTCTGGTATATGAGTTCCCGATTCCTTTGGAATCCGGAGATTATACCATCCGTGCATTTTTTGTCAATATGCATGGAGTTGCCAGTGAAGTAATAACGAAGACCTATTATATAAGTCTTTCAGCACCGGAGGAACCGGTTGTAAATCTGGACAGTGGAACGTTTCATGAACCTCAGTTTATTGAAATATATCACAATGATGATACGAAAATATTTTATACACTGGACGGGTCAGTTCCTACATCCAAAAGTAACCGGTATACAGAGCCGATAGAAATGCCCTATGGAGTAAGCAATTTTTCCATTGTGGCAATTAATGATGACGGCTTAGCCAGTCCTATTGTGAAAAGAACATATCAGATGTATATACAGGCTAATTTTACACCGGAACTTGCAATACAGGTATTAGTCAATAATCTGTGGGCAAAAGGTGAGCTGGCTGATACGGATGGGCATGTGTCCAACAGACTTGGCGTCAATCAGTACAGGGTAGAGACAGCAGTGAAGCTTGCAGATGCATTTTATTACATAGTATATGAAGAGTATGTAGATACCATGGGACAGGTACATGATACCAACAATCTATATGCAATAGATGCCAATACGGCAGATTTGTACAAGGCATGGAAGATTGGTGAAGGAAAATATAATCTTCGCTCACTGGATGAGTAGTAATAATTATAAAAAATAGTTGAAAAAATATGCATGTTCTTATACAATAAATAAGATATGTGAAAAAAATAACAGGAGGAAGGATATGTATCAGATATTAGAAGCAAAAGAGTTGACCACCAATATTTATCTGATGGTTGTAGAAGCACCTCGTGTGGCACGCAATTGCCAGCCGGGACAGTTTGTCATTGTAAGAATGGATAAGGATGGAGAAAGAATTCCTTTGACAATCTGCGATTATGACAGACAGAAAGGAACAATTACTATTGTTTTCCAGACGGTAGGTGCGGAGACTACTAGAATGTCATCTTTAAAAGCAGGAGATGCATTCCATGATTTTGTAGGACCTCTTGGTTGCCCTTCTGAGCTTGTTTCAGAAGAGATAGATGCACTGAAGAAAAAGAACATTCTGTTCGTTGCAGGTGGTGTTGGTACTGCTCCTGTATATCCTCAGGTAAAGTGGCTTCATGAGAATGGTGTGGCAGCAGATGTTATAGTAGGAGCCAAGAATCACGATCTTCTGATTCTGGAAGACGAGATGAAAGCTGTTGCAGGTAATCTGTACGTAACTACAGATGATGGCTCTTATGGTAGAAAAGGTATGGTAACACAGACTATTCAGGATCTGGTAGCAGAAGGCAAAAAGTACGATGTATGTATTGCTATCGGACCTATGATTATGATGAAATTTGTCTGTAAGCTTACCAAGGAATTGAATATTCCTACAATTGTCAGTCTTAATCCTATTATGGTGGATGGAACAGGTATGTGTGGTGCCTGTCGTGTAACAGTAGGAGATAAGGTGAAATTCGCATGTGTAGACGGACCTGAATTTGACGGACATCTTGTCAACTTTGATGAAGCTATGAAACGTCAGCAGATATATAAGACTGCTGAAGGAAGAGCAATGTTGAAGTTACAGGAAGGCGACACACATCATGGCGGATGTGGACACTGTGGAGGAGATAAATAATGGATGTATTAAAGAAAGTCCCTGTTCGTGAACAGGAAGCACAAGTCAGAGCAAAGAATTTTGACGAAGTATGTCTTGGATATAATATGGAAGAAGCAAAATGTGAAGCAGAGCGTTGTATTAATTGTAAGAATGCTCAGTGTATGAAGGGTTGCCCTGTTGCAATCAACATTCCAGGCTTCATTGAGCAGGTAAAGCTCGGTAATATCGAAGAAGCTTATAAGATCATCAGCGAATCTTCAGCACTTCCAGCTGTCTGTGGACGTGTATGTCCTCAGGAGAGCCAGTGTGAAGGCAAGTGTATCAGAGGTATCAAAGGCGAAGCAATCTCTATTGGTAAGTTAGAGCGTTTTGTTGCAGACTGGGCAAGAGAAAATGGTATTAAACCTGCTCCGGCAAAAGAAAAGCTTGGTAAAAAGGTCGCTGTAATCGGTTCAGGTCCTGCCGGTCTTACCTGTGCAGGTGACTTGGCTAAGCTGGGATATGATGTAACAATTTTTGAAGCATTACATGAAGCCGGCGGCGTATTAGTATATGGTATTCCTGAATTCAGATTACCGAAGGAAGCAGTTGTTGCTAATGAAATTGCAAATGTAGAATCTCTTGGCGTAAAGATTGAAAAAAATGTAATTGTAGGTAAGTCAGTTACAATAGATGAACTGATGGATGAAGAAGGATTTGATGCTGTATTTATCGGATCAGGAGCAGGACTTCCTAAATTTATGGGAATCCCGGGTGAAAATGCCAATGGTGTCTTCTCTGCAAATGAGTACCTGACAAGAAGCAACCTGATGAAAGCATTCAATGAGGATTCCAATACACCTATTATGCGTGGCAAGAAGGTAGCTGTCGTTGGTGGCGGTAACGTTGCAATGGATGCTGCAAGAACAGCACTGAGACTTGGCGCAGAAGTTCATATTGTATATAGAAGAAGTGAAGAAGAGCTTCCTGCCAGAGTGGAAGAAGTACATCATGCAAAAGAAGAAGGTATTATTTTTGACCTTCTGACTAACCCCGTAGAGATTCTGGAAGATGAGAATAACTGGGTAAAAGGCATGAGATGTGTGAAGATGGAGCTTGGTGAGCCGGATGCATCAGGAAGAAGAAGACCTGTAGAAGTTCCAGGCAGCGAGTTTGATATGGAATTAGATACAGTTATCATGTCTTTGGGTACATCACCTAATCCATTAATCTCTTCTACTACAAAGGGACTGGAAACAAACAAGTGGAAGTGCATCGTAGCGGATGAAGAACATGGAAAGACAACAAAGGAAGGTGTATTTGCCGGTGGTGATGCCGTAACAGGCGCAGCTACAGTTATTCTTGCAATGGGTGCAGGTAAGGCAGCAGCAAAGGGAATTCACGAGTATCTTTCCAATAAATAAAAATATGGCTGACGGAGGATAAGACATATATGCCGTGGTGTCCGAAATGTAAGTGTGAATACAAAGAAGGAATAACAGAGTGTGCAGACTGTAAGGTTCCACTTGTGGATGAATTCCCGGTGGATGAGCCTGTAGAGGAAACGATATATCAATATGAAGCAGTGTCTGAGGAAGAGACAGAAGAACAGACACAAACGCAAAAGCAACCGTCAGCTGGTGTATATCAGGATAAAAAGGCAAAGGCAGAGGATTTTAAAAGCTCTGCCTATACCCTTCTTATTGTGGGAATACTGGGCATAGCTGCACTGGTACTGATAGAAATAGGAGTACTCCCTATTCATTTGGCAGCACCGGGTAAATATATTACTTATGGTGTTATGGGAGGTCTGTTTCTTATTTTTATCATTATGGGAATTTCGTCATTTCGTTCTTCCAGAAAATATGCCGGTGAGGCAGAAGCAGAGGATGAGCTGACACAGTCTATTAAAGACTGGGCATTGCAGAACCTCACAAAGGAATATATTATTGGACAGGCTAATAAAAGTGCAGAAGAGCTTCCACAGGAAATGCAGTATTTTAATAACTATGCAGTGATCAAAGATGGAATTACCGCACAGTTTGGAGAACTGGATGCCGTATATCTGGATGCACTGTGCGAAGAAATATACGGGTTGATTTTTGATGCGTGATTAACAGCCTGTAGAGAGACAGAATGGAAAGGTACGGGGATTACGATTAACATTTCGCTGGTGACAGTAGGTAAAGTAAAAGAAAAGTATTATCGGGATGCAATTGCAGAATATGCAAAACGGTTATCACGATATTGTAAATTGGAAATCATAGAAGTTGCTGATGAGAAAACGCCGGATAAAGCTTCTGAGACGGAAGAGGAACAGATCAAGCAGAAAGAAGCAGAGAGAATATTAAAGAATATTCGGGATGATGCGTATTGTATTGCGTTGGCAATTGAAGGCAAGAAGACTGATTCTGTTTCCATGGCAAAGCATATGGAACAGCTTGCCTTGAGTGGCAAGAGCAATATTGTGTTTGTTATCGGAGGTTCGCTTGGACTGCATCAAAGCGTACTACGCAGAGCTGATGAGAAGTTGAGCTTTTCAGATATGACATTTCCTCATCAGTTGATGCGAGTGATCTTACTGGAACAGATTTATCGTTGTTATCGAATTATAAATGGAGAACCATATCATAAATAATAACTATTCAGAACCTTATGATTTCATAAGGTTCTGAATAGTTATATGTATTAAAGGAGGTATTTACATATGAGAATGTATGATTTGATTATGAAGAAAAGAAATGGGGAAGCACTGGATGAAAAGGAAATCCAGTATATGATCAACGGATATACAAAGGGTGAAATCCCGGATTATCAGATGTCAGCTATGACAATGGCAATTTATTTTCAAGGTATGAATGAGCAGGAGACTCTTGCATTGACCATGGCAATGGCTCACAGTGGAGACATGCTGGATTTAAGTGATATCCATGGAGTGAAGGTAGACAAGCATTCTACCGGTGGAGTAGGTGATAAGACTTCTCTTGCACTGACTCCTATGGTTGCAGCTCTTGGAATCCCGGTTGCCAAGATGAGTGGAAGAGGTCTTGGACATACAGGCGGAACAATTGATAAGTTGGAGAGCTTTACAGGCTTTTCCACTGCTATTTCCGAAGAACAATTCAAAGAAAATGTGAACCGTATCGGAATTGCCATTATGGGGCAGACAGCAGACCTTGCACCGGCAGATAAGAAGCTGTATGCATTACGTGATGTAACGGCAACTGTTGATAACATGTCTTTGATCGCATCCTCTATTATGAGTAAGAAACTGGCAGCAGGAGCAGACGCTATTGTTTTGGATGTTAAGACTGGCAGTGGAGCCTTTATGAAAAAGGAAGAGGATGCAACAGCACTTGCCAAAGAGATGGTTAAGCTTGGAAAAGGCGCTGGTAGAAAGACATTTGCAGTTATATCAGATATGGATCAGCCACTTGGTTTTGCTGTAGGTAATGCACTTGAAGTAAAAGAAGCTATTGATACCTTGAATGGAAAAGGACCTGAGGATTTTGTGGAATTATGTATGACACTTGGTTCTCAGATGATTCTGGCAGCCGGCAAGGCAGAATCAACAGAACAGGCAAGAGAGATGCTGCAGGGAGTAATACAGGATGGAAGTGCACTGCACAAACTGGCAGAATTTATTCACGCTCAGGGTGGAGATGAGAATCTGGTATATCATCCAGAAAAGTTACCAGTGGCTTCTATCATAGAAGAAATCCCTGCACCGCAGGATGGCTATATTCAGCACATTGTATGTGATGAAATAGGTATGTGCTCACTGATTCTTGGTGGTGGTCGTGAGACTAAGGAAAGCGAAATAGACCTGTCTGTAGGTCTTGTACTTCATAAAAAGGTTGGAGATCAGGTTATAAAAGGAGAATCATTGGCTACAATTCATGGCAATTCCCGTGAAAAGATCGAAGCTGCAAAAGAAAGATTCCTGAATGCCTATACCTTCAGCACCACTCCTGTAGAGAAGAAAAAGCTGATAAAAGGAATTATTTCCTAATATAGAACATAGGATAAAGTGTGGAGTAATCCGCACTTTATTTTATTTTTGACCGGTGGTGTCTTATGTGGAAACAGGAATTCGTGGATGCAAAAGAACGTTTTGCTGAGGCTTTTATGCTGCCCAAAGATCTGGTTATGAATGCTACTTTATTTCATATGATAGGGGACCGGGATATCTATCTGGAAAATTATAAAGGCATTTTGTCTTATACATGCCATGAAATCATTGTAAAAGGACATGATTGTAAATACAGCATATGTGGGGACTGCCTTTCCATTGTATATTTTTCCAATGAAGATATGAAGATTTCGGGACGAATTGAGGAAGTAAAAGTTTCGAGGTGACTGCCTTGCAGAATAAATGGATGCGTTATCTGGATGGATATATAGACATCAGATTATATGGGGATTATGTGGAACGTTTATTCAATATGTGTCGTTCTCATGGGATAGAATTGTGGAATATTAAACGGGACGAAACGTCTTTTTGCTGTAGTATGGCAGCGGAAGACTTTAGCAGAATGCATCCGTTAATGCGTAAAACAGGCACGAAAGTAAAAGTGCTCCATAAGAATGGACTTTCATTTTATATTCCTTTTCTAAAAAAAAGGATTCTTTTTTTTATAGGCATATTTGCCTGTCTTTTTATGCTTAACTGGGTGACACAGTACATATGGGCGATTGAATATGTAGGTAATATGCAGATAAGTGATGATGAATTAACGGATTTTCTAAGAGAAGAAGGAATTCATTATGGAATGACTAAGGCATCTTTAAATTGTGAAGAGAAAGAAAAACAGTTAAGGGCTGCATTTCCTGTCGTAACATGGACTTCGATTTACTTTGAAGGAACCAAATTATATGTGGAAGTAAAGGAGAACGAGAAAGTAACAGGGGAACAGCAGCAGTCGCAGGGAATGGATATCATGGCATCAGAAGACGGAGTTATATCTTCAATCATTACAAGAAATGGTATTCCACAGGTAAAAGCTGGAGATACTGTGGAAAAGGGACAAATCCTGGTATCTGGTGCAGTTCCGGTGTATGATGACGGGCAGAATATAGTGAAATATCAGATCTATGAAGCCGATGCAGATATTACAATTCTGACAAAGACGCATTTTCATGATCGGGTGAAAGAAATTTATCCGGTGATGATTTATGACAGGAATAGCAGGAAAGGCTATTTTCTGGATATTCTCGGATGGTATATAGAAAGCCCCATGTTTATGGATAGTCAGAGAAGCTATGAGTCAGTATATGATAAGAGGCAGGTATCCATACTGGGAGAAATATATTTGCCGGTATTTTATGGAGTTGTCGATAAAAAACCATATCATATTCAGTATTGCAATTACGAACAGGAACAGATGCAGGATATTCTGACAGAGGCTTTTGAAAAATTTATTTTATGTTTACAAGAAAAAGGGGTACAAATTATTGAAAAAGATGTTAAAATGATAAAGAATAGGAATGGTATGGAGATTAATGCAGACCTTCTTGTTATAAAGCCTACGGGAGAGAAAACTGTATTACAGCAGGAGAATGGGCAGGAGGAGTAGATTTTGGAAGAATTTCATATAGGATTACAAATACCTACCGAACATATGCAGAATATATTCGGTAATTATGATTCATATATTAGACAGATAGAGGATGATCTACAGGTCGTGATTACAGATCGCAATGGGGAAGTGAGAATTGCCGGTGAGGAAGATAATGTGAACAAGGCAGTAAAGCTTCTGCAGGATCTGGTGGAATTATCCAGGAGAGGCAATCAGATACAGGAACAGAATGTGTCATATGCTTTGGAAATGTCAAAAGAGGGAGAGGAAGATTCCATTCTTGAAATTGATGCAGACTGTATCTGCCATACAATTACAGGTAAGCCAATTAAACCAAAGACCATGGGACAGAAGAAATATATTGATGCAATCAGGGATAAAATGATTGTATTTGGCCTTGGACCGGCTGGAACCGGTAAGACATATCTGGCGATGGCAATGGCAATTACGGCATTTAAGAATCATCAGGTCGAACGTATTATTCTGACACGTCCGGCGATAGAGGCAGGCGAGAAGCTGGGCTTCCTTCCAGGTGACCTGCAAAGTAAAGTAGATCCGTATCTGCGTCCATTGTATGATGCCTTATATCAGATCATGGGAGCTGACAGCTTTCAGAAGAATATGGAAAAGGGGCTGATAGAAGTAGCACCTTTGGCATATATGCGAGGAAGAACGCTGGACAATGCCTATATTATTCTGGATGAAGCGCAGAATACGACACCGGCACAGATGAAGATGTTCCTGACTCGAATCGGTTTCGGTTCCAAAGTCATTATTACAGGTGATGCCTCTCAGAAGGATCTGGCAGTGGGAACACAGTCCGGTCTGGATGTGGCACAGAAAGTATTGGGAAAAATCAGCGATATTGCATTTATTCAGATGACAAGCCGTGATGTTGTAAGACATCCGCTTGTACAGAAAATTGTAAAAGCATATGAAACATACGAAGCAAATGAAGTGAAACGTCAGAATCAGAATAAAGAGAAACGAAAGAATGCAGGGAGTTTCTATGCAAGAAAACCAAAGTAGGAGTTAGACCATGAGAAAAGAAGAAGCAAAGTGGCAGAAGGTATTATGGATTGTATTCATGCTCCTTTTTTCAATCACAGCTACAGCGGTGGCTGCTTATATCTATGGTAATTCTCTGAGAGATATCTGTCTGTTGCTGATCGTGGTAACAGCAGGATGTGCAGGTGTGATATTTGCACTGATTCAGTCGGATATCTGCGGGGTGCTGCATTATGATAATGGCGCTCATTATGTACGGTTTGTTGTTACTTTTATGATTGGTATTACAGCCGGCTGTTTATTGCCAATGCTCCCGGACAGTGGATGGGCATTTCCTGCAATTGCACTGGCATTAACGTTGTTTGCCAATACAGCCACAGGGTTAATGGCATATGCAGTAATTCTTGGGATTTGCATTTATTTTTCAAATGGAAGTGTATTGATTTTTCTGATGTATTTTCTCATAGGCTGTCTGTTTGCCATTCTGTTTGAACGTCTGGATGAAGATTACAAGACAGGTGTTCCAATCTTTGTGGCGATGATGATTTATTCAGTCATTATGCTGGCAGGAATTGTATTCAGAAGCTATGGAACTATAGAATTTGAAGCTTTTATGGTTCCGGTGATCAATCTTTTTATTACGTTTCTTTTTGTACTTGCTGTTTTAAGATTCTACTGTGCAGTTGTGATAGACAGGGAGAAGGGACGTTTCCTTGAAATCAATGATCAGGAATTTGAATTGTTGAGTAAGTATAAAGGAGAGAATCCGCAGCTGTATTATAATGCGATTCACACGGCGTATTTTGCTGAAAAGGCAGCAAGATTATTTCACATGGATGTGGATGTGGCAAAGAATGGTGGTTATTATCATAAAATTATTGCCAATGAATGCAAAAAAGAAGATAAATCATTGGAAGAGATATGCAGACTTTACCGATTCCCTGATAAGGCAGTAAAGCTTTTACAGGAATATAATTATAAATCTGAATTTATTGTTATGAAGGAAACAGCAGTTGTCTATCTGGCAGATGCTGTGGTATCTTCCATCATGTATCTGCTTGAAAAGGATGAGAATAAGGAAGTTGATTTCGTACAGCTTGCTACAGCAGTATTGAAACGTAAAATAGACAGTGGCGTATTGAACCACAGCAATATTTCCGTATCAGAATTATGCGGTATGGAGAAATTATTTACAGGAGAGAAATTGTATTATGACTTTTTGCGTAGAAAATGAAACTGAAAAGGAATTACCGTTTGATGTGGAAGAGGTTGCAGGTAAGGTAATGGAAGCCGCGCTGGAACAGGAAGGCTGTCCATATGAGGCATCTATAGAACTTCTTTTAACAGATAATGAAGGAATTCATGCTATGAACAGAGAATTTCGTAATATTGACCGTCCTACGGATGTGCTGTCTTTTCCCAATGTTGATTACGAAGCACCGGCAGATTTTGAAGGAATAGAGGATTCTGTGGAAGATTATTTTGATCCGGAGACAGGGGAACTGTGTCTGGGTGATATTGTAATTTCGATTGACAAGGTATATGAACAGGCGCAGGAATATGGACATGCACCTTTAAGAGAATTTGCATTTCTGGTAGCACATAGTATGTTGCATTTATTGGGGTACGATCATATGGAGCCTGATGAGGCTAAGGTCATGGAAGCGAAGCAGGAAGAGATTCTGACGAAACTGGGGATTACAAGATAATACGATTCATAAGACAACGTGGAGGAGTATATGAAGAAGAAATCGAATTTTATCGTACAGGGAGGAATACTTGCAGCAGCAGGTATTTTGTCACGAATCATAGGAATTGCAAGACGTTTTCCCATGGAACATATTATTGGAGATGTGGGAAACGGATACTATTCGGCAGCGTATGAAGTGTATGCAATGATGCTGATCATATCCTGCTACAGTCTGCCACTGGCGGTTTCCAAGGTGGTATCTGCCAAGATTGGAAAAAGACAATACCGAAATGCAAACAGGGCTTTTCAGTGTGCTATGGCTTTTGCTGTGGCAGCAGGCGGATTGACATTTCTGATTGTGGAAGTATTTGGAGATATTCTGGCAACGGATTTCATGCTGGAGCCTATGAGTGCAATGGCATTAAAGGTGTTGGGACCTGCTCTTTTAATTGTTTCCATTATGGGTGTATTTCGTGGATATTTTCAGGGACTTGGAACCATGATGCCCACTGCCATATCACAGATCGTTGAGCAGATCTTTGTATTGATTGCCAGTATAGCAGGTGCTTATGTGCTGTATCACAGGGGAGAAAAAGTAGGTGCATTGCTTCATAATGAGAATTATGCGCCTTCTTATGGTGCAGCAGGTGCATCATTGGGACCGGTAGTTGGTTCTCTGATTGGCCTGATATTCCTGCTGCTGGTATATTTCTCTTATCGTGGCAGATTTCAGGCACAGGTGAAGAGAGATAACAGCGGAACAGTAGACAGTTACAGTACTATATTTCGTCTGATCGTATTGACGATTCTTCCAGTGCTTTTAAGTACTACCGTATATAATATCAGTAATGTCATTGATATCCGTATTTATAACAGCGTCATGATTCAGAAGGGAATGGAAGATGTAAAGGCATATAACTGGGGTGTATATTCTGGTAAATACAGAGTACTTGTAAATGTACCGATTGCCCTTGCTAATGCCATGTGCTCCTCTATTGTGCCGGTTCTGACCGGGCTGATTGTCAGGGAAGAGTATCGACAGGCAAAAGAGAAAATCAGCCAGGCAATGCGTTTTACCATGATCGTGGCAATTCCAAGTACAATTGGTATGTCTGTACTTGCAAGACCGATTATTACCATGTTGTTTCGTGGAGAGATAGATCTGGCAGTAAGTTTATTACATGTTGGTTCTATATCCATTATTTTCTATACCATGTCAACTCTGACCAATGGTGTATTACAGGGTATTAACAAAATGAAAATACCTGTAAGAAATGCATGTATTGCACTGGTGATTCATATTGCATTCTTATATGCTGCACTGGAAATGGATATGGGAATCCAGGCAGTTGTATATGCTAATATTTTATTTGCGGTAATCGTATGTATTTTGAACCATCTGGCTATTCGTAAATATATCAGATATCGGCAGGAATTTATCAGAACATTTGCAATACCCCTTGCATCTTCTGCAATTATGGGAGTCGTTGTCGGACTGATTTACTGGCTGCTTGGCAAGGTATTTTCAGGTATGGGCAAAGCCTTATCAAGTTTCCTTATCGTAATGATATGCATTGTGATAGGTGCTGTTGTGTACTTTATGGCTATGCTGTTTCTCAAGGGAATCACGAAAGACGATCTTATGAAAATGCCAGGCGGCAGAACGGTATACACAATTGCTGCAAAATGTCATCTGATGTAGAATAATTGAACATGTATAAAAAACAGAGAATAAGCTGATACTATATCAAAATGCCATATTTGAAATGGAGGCTGATGATGAGGCAGGGATATAAGATTAGCTTATTTTTTGCATGTATAGCTGTGCTGGCGCTCATAGCACTTATTTTATTGAAAAGACATGCATTATATCAATCAGAAGAAGTTCCTTTTATAGAGGAGATTCAGGAAGAACAGGATGATATCACGCAGGTGCAGAATACGGACATAAGGATTACGTGCGATACGATATGCATGTATGAGGACTTCGATAAGAAAGATGGAACAGTATCTTATGAAGAAGTGAGAATGCCTGGCAAATATATAGGAATGAACAGAGTGGAAATGGAGAAAGCTCTGTGGGATGACAGCCGCGTTCTGAGTCTTGAGGACAAGGAAAGAGGATTTGAATCACAGCATCTGGAACTTTTCTCCAAAGAAAGAGTAAAGATTGTACGTATTTATGATACAACTCCGGAAGTAAGCGGTTACTATATCATGGCAGTTGATCATGAAATATGGATTTATCAGGGAGACAGAGCTACTGTGTATTTTAAGACTGATCTACAGTTAGAACAGTTGCCGCAACAGGTTCAGAAGGAAATTATGCAGGGCAAATATATAGATTCAGAACTTGCATTATATCATTTTCTGGAATCATACAGCAGTTAAAGGAAGGAAAAGGAAATATGCCGCTTAAAGTAGTAGTTATAGGAGGCGGAGCCAGTGGATTGGCTGCAGCCATCACCGCAGCATGGGGCGGAGCAGAGGTTATCATATTAGAGCATAAGGACAGAGTTGGTAAGAAAATCCTGATGACAGGAAATGGAAAGTGTAATTTGACCAATGTAAGCGATTATCATGGAAAATACTATGGAGAAGATGTTGAGAGGATTTACAGCTTCCTTGATAGATTTTCACCACAGGATACGATAGCCTTTTTCCAGAAAATGGGACTATATACGAAAGAGAAAAGAGATGGCGGCATCTATCCGGTATCTGAACAGGCAACGGCTGTATTGGATGTGCTTCGAAGCACTTGCATGCATCTGGGAGTGAAAATCTTTACAGAATGTGAGCCGGTCAGCATTAAGCAGGGAATGGTATGTTATCTGGAGCAAAAGACACAGAAGAAACAGATTCGTTTTGATAAGCTGATACTGGCAGCGGGAGGAACGGCTGCCCCTGTATCCGGTTCAGATGGAAGTGGATACAACCTTGCGAAAACGTTAGGACATCATCTGATCAAGCCACTTCCTGCGCTTGTACAATTACGATGCGAAGGCAATTATTTTAAAGCCTTGTCAGGCGTAAGGGCACAGGCTGGACTTACCTTGTACATAGATCAGAAGATTGCAGCAACAGAAGAAGGTGAGCTGCAACTGACGGATTATGGAATATCGGGAATCCCTGTATTCCAGTTTAGCAGAATTGCTGCCAGAGCATTGTCAGAACAAAAGCAGTGTCAGGTGAAGATAGATTTCCTGCCTTTTTTCCAACAGGGTGATATGGAGAAGATCAAAGAGAGTATATCAAAGGTTGGATACAAGACAGTAGAAGAATTTCTGAGTGGAATGACTCACAAGAAAACAGCTTCCCTGATCTGTAAGCAGGCGCAGATAAAGCCGGATGTCAGAGTGGGGGAATTACCCACAAAGAAAGTAATGTCCTGCGTGGAAGCGTTAAGGAAATTTACGGTGACAGTTAAGGCTACTAATCCTTTTGAAAATGCACAGGTATGCAGCGGAGGTATCCCACTGAAAGAAGTGACAGATCAGTTGGAATCCATCTACTGTAAGAACATATATATAACAGGTGAAATACTGGACTGCGATGGAATCTGTGGAGGATATAATCTGCAATGGGCATGGGCAACGGGAGTGCTGGCAGGAAGAGCCACTGTACAGTAATAGAGAGGAACTTTATATGATTGCGATAAATCAGGTAAAATCAGAAATATCATGGAATGGTCACAGATTGCAGATTCGGGATATGATAGATTCAGAGGAAGTATTGCGTAAGAAGGCAGCAGCAGTGTTACATATAGATGTAGTACAGATTCGGAAAGTGGAAATCATGAAGCATTCGCTGGATGCACGTAAGAAGCCCCAGATATGGCAGGTGTATACACTGGGTGTTACATTGATACATGAAGATATGGAAGCCAAAATTGTAAAAAAATGCAAAAATAACAATGTGACACTTGTGTCAGGTCAGGCTTATACATTCCCTGACAGTGGAAGTATCAGAATGAATTACAGACCGGTAATCATTGGAATGGGACCGGCTGGACTATTCTGTGCCTATATGCTGGCAAAACATGGATATCGTCCGATTGTGCTGGAGCGGGGATATGATGTGGAAACACGGACAAAAGCAGTAGAGGAATACTGGGAAAAGGGAATTTTACAACCTGAATCCAACGTACAGTTCGGTGAAGGTGGAGCAGGAACCTTCTCGGATGGGAAGCTGAACACCCTGGTAAAGGACAAGTACGGACGAAGCAAAGAAGTCATGAAGATTTTTGTGCAGGCGGGAGCGCCCGAAGAGATTCTGTATGAAAGCAAGCCACATATCGGAACAGATATTTTAAAGAAAGTAGTAACCAATATGCGACAGGAAATAATACGTAATGGTGGCGAAGTGCATTTTGGAAGCAAAGTAACAGGAATCGAGACACGTGACAATAAAATAACAGGTGTTATTGTAAATGATTCTGAAAGAATAGAGACAGATCAGGTAGTACTTGCAATTGGACACAGTGCAAGAGATACTTTTGCATATCTTATGAAAGAACAGATTCCTATGGAAGCCAAGTCTTTTGCTGTGGGTATGCGTGTAGAACATTCACAGAAGCTGATTAATGAGGCAATGTATGGAGTCGAACACGGTATGGAATTACCTGCTGCACCATATAAGCTGACAGCAAGAACCAGTGTGGACAGAGGCGTGTATTCCTTCTGCATGTGCCCTGGAGGCTATGTGGTGAATGCTTCCAGTGAACCAGGCAGAATAGCAGTCAATGGGATGAGCTATTCAGACAGAGCCAGTCATAATGCCAACAGTGCGATTATCGTAACTGTAACACCGCAGGATTTTCCAGGAGATGGACCTCTGGCTGGTGTGGAATTTCAGCGCCAATTGGAAGAAAAAGCATATCAGGCAGGCAAAGGCAAAGTTCCTGTACAGTATTATGAAGATTTCAAAGAAAACAGAAGCTCTAAACCAGAAGAGGACAGAATAAAACCCTGTATCAAGGGGCAATATGAGTACTCCAGCCTGCGTGGGATTTTTCCAGAGGAATGTGAAAAGGCATTTATAGAAGGAATGGAGCATTTTGACCATATTATTCCCGGATTTGCAGGAAAAGATGTCATTCTGGCTGGAGTAGAGAGCAGGACATCTTCACCGGTACGCATACACAGAAATGAAGCGCTTCAGAGTCCGGGCTTATCGGGTCTGTATCCATGTGGAGAAGGCGCAGGTTACGCAGGAGGCATTACTTCAGCGGCTATGGATGGAATGTATGTGGCAGAACAGATTGCCAGCTGCTATTCCCCTATTGCATAATCAAAAAACATGCTTTACAATAGGGAACATGAGTGTGCGATGATACGGAGGCATAAAATGGACGAGTTACGCAGTAAATTGAAAGATAAAAAGAGAGTCGTTGTGAAGATTGGTTCATCTTCTTTGCAGCACCCGGAGACTGGAGATCTTGATTATATAAAGATGGATATACTGGTTCGCGAATTGTGTAATATTCGCAATCAGGGCAAGGATGTCATTCTGGTAACATCAGGTGCGATTGCCTGTGGCAGAAGGGCTGTTCATATTTCAAAGCCCGCTACGATTGCTGAGAAACAGGCATGTGCAGCAATAGGACAGGCAAGACTGATGACAACGTATCAGCGTATTTTCTCTGAATATGGACATCTTGCAGCGCAGATTCTGATGACAAGGAATACAATCGTAGCTGACTTGAACAGATATAATGCACATAATACATTCAGTGAGCTGATGAATATGGGAGTCATTCCCATTGTAAATGAGAATGATACAATCTCTACATTTGAAATTGAGGATGTCATTGGAGATAATGATACGTTATCTGCAATTGTTACTGCTTTAACAGGCGCAGACCTGCTGATCCTGTTATCCGATATAGATGGTCTGTATACAGATGACCCACATAAGAACCCGGATGCAAAATTCATAGACAGAGTAGACAGTCTTACTGATGAATTACTCAGCATGGGAAAAGGAACTACAGGAAGTGATATTGGAACAGGTGGAATGGAGACCAAACTGACTGCTGCCAAGATTGCAACCTATTCAGGGGCTGATATGATTATCGCCAATGGTAAGGATGTAAGAGTCATTCACCGTATTATGGAAGGCAGAAGTTACGGTACGATATTTAAGGCAAATAAGAACGAGGCGTTTAATTTTGCACAGTTCGTAGATAATTTGCATAAATAAGAAACAGTTGAAAGGCATGGTTAGATAATTATGAATATGCAGGAGAAAATAGACCGGATTAATGCATTGTATCATAAATCCAAGGCAGAGGGGCTGACGGATGAAGAGAAGGCTGAACAGGCAAAGCTGAGAGCCGAATATGTTGCCAGTGTTCGAAACAATTTAAGAAGCCAGCTGGATAACATATCCATACAGGAACCGGATGGCAGTGTAGTAAACTTGGGAGACAAATACGGCAAAAAAGGACACTAGGATGAAGGCAAAGCAGGAAGTCAGAAAAGAAATTTTATCATACAGAAACCAGATGACTCATGATGAGGTAGTGGACAGAAGCAGACAGATCATTCAAAGAGTGCTGAAAACACCGGAGTATGAAGAAGCGGACAATATTCTGCTGTATGCAGACTATTGCCATGAAGTTATGACCAGAGAGCTTTTTGAAGATGCGATACTTAGAAAGAAAAGGGTATATTTCCCGAAATCTTATGGAGAAGACTGCCATATGGAATTCTACCAGGTGATCTCGGTAAAGCAGCTGGAAGTCGGATACAAAGGAATCAGAGAACCAGTAGCGGATGAATCACTGCGATACAGATTCAGAACACAGGAAGATACGCTGATGATTCTTCCAGGAGTGGCATTTGGAACAGATGGATACCGTATTGGGTATGGTAAGGGCTTTTATGATCGTTACCTGCAGGATAAGGCGCAGATTACCAGAATGGGACTGGCTTTTTCCAATCAGATTACAGAACCCTTCATACATGAAGAACATGACAGGAAAATGGACAAGATCGTAACAGAAGAGATTATTTATTCATTTCTGAGAATATAGAGGAAGGAAAAACATGAACAAAATTAAAGCATCATATGAAATACTGACCCCAATATCTGAAGGTGGCATAAAAGAATTACAACATATTGAAAAAATAGGACGTGTATGTTATAAAAGCGAGGATTATATTACAGAAGATGGAGAATCTGCCAGAAAATTTGTTGCTATGCTGATTCGTAACGGTCATGAAGCAATGATTGAGCATTCCTTTCTTTCCGTAAAGTTTACAGTTGACAGAGGTGTCAGTCATGAGCTGGTACGTCATAGAATTGCTTCCTTTGCACAGGAAAGTACCCGTTACTGTAATTATGCAAAGGATAAGTTCGGGGCAGAATGTGCTTTCATAGATCTGGAACCGGGCATTATGCTGGACAACAAGATGAAAAAAATGTCAGGCGAAGAGATTGCACTGGTTATGGCTGAGTGGACAAGTGCCATGGAAGATGCAGAACGCCATTATATGAGACTGCTGGAACTGGGAGCAACACCGCAGATTGCAAGAGCTGTATTGCCTAACAGTACCAAGACAGAAATCACAGTGTCTGCCAACTATCGTGAGTGGCGCAATTTCTTTAAGCTTCGTGTACCAGCAGATGTTCATCCTCAAATGAGAGAAGTGACCATTCCTCTGTTAAAAGAATTAAAGGGAATGATTCCTGTTATTTTTGATGATATAGAGTGCTAGAGTAGAGATAATGCAGAAGGAGGAGATTGAGAGATGACAATTCGAGAGAAAGCTGCCATGATGAAGCTGGACAGCTCTAAAATGGCTTCAACTGATATTACAGTGAGAAATGCCGCATTAGAAAAGATAGCAGAATCACTGCTTGCAGACAAAGAGCGTATATTTGAGGCAAATGCAAAAGATATGGAGCGTGCTCAGGCAGACAACATTTCGCCTGCGGTAATTAAACGTTTGAAATTCAGTGAAGCAAAGCTTTCAGATGCAATAGCAGGAATACATAATCTCATTGCGCTCCCGGATCCTCTTTTTCAGATTCAGTTGAAAAGACAGCTGGATGAAGGTCTGACACTTGTCAGGGAGACTTGTCCAATTGGTGTGATTGGTGTTATTTTTGAGGCAAGACCGGATGCTATGGTACAGATTGCTTCTTTATGTATCAAGAGTGGCAATTGTGCAATCCTTAAAGGCGGAAGTGAGACCAGAGAAACGAACAAGCTTCTTTTTGAATTGATTTATGAAGCTGCATTATCCAGTGGACTTCCACAGGGGTGTTTATTCCAGGCTGAACAAAGAGATGAGATTGCAGAGCTTCTGGCATGCCATGAGTCTGTAGATCTTTTGATTCCCAGAGGTTCCAATGCATTTGTGCAATACATTATGAATAATACGAAGATTCCTGTATTAGGACACGCAGATGGAATCTGTCATATTTATGTGGATAAGGATTTTGACCTGGAGAAAGCAATCCCGGTGATTATTGATGCCAAGACACAGTATACAGCTGCATGTAATGCTGTGGAGACCCTGCTGGTGCATCAGGATGCCGTAGAGAAGCTGATGCCGCCACTACAGAAGGCTTTTGAAGAGTATAAGATATCTCTGCGTGCTACAAGCGATATTGCAGACAGATACGGCAGTGAACTGGCTACAGAAGAGGATTTCAGTACAGAATATCTGGATCTGATTATTTCAGCAAAGACGGTTGAGAACATAGATGAAGCAATATGGCACATTAATAAATATGGTTCACATCATACGGATTGCATTATCACAGAGGATAATAAGGCAGCAGAATACTTTATGCGGATGGTAGATTCTGCGGGGGTATATCAGAATTGCTCAACACGCTTTGCAGATGGATTCCGATATGGATTTGGAGCAGAGGTTGGAATCAGTACAGGCAAGATACATGCCAGAGGACCTGTTGGATTAGAAGGACTTGTTACATATAAGTATAAGCTATTCGGTAACGGACAGATTGTAGGCGACTATGCAAGTGGCAGAAAGTCATTTCATTTTAAAGACCTGAAATAGGAATATGAGGAACGCATTCATATGCACAAGATATGTGATGCGTTCTTTTTATGCATAAATTTCAAAAGATAGTACAAAATTGTAAGAAAATGTGATACCATAGAAATAGGAAAAATTGACTATTGCATTATGTAAATCAGGTGAATTATGAATATTAAAGTTCAACTATGTGGGATTGTTCTACTACTGATAGGATTTTTGTTGTATTATCCTAAAAAGAAATTGCAAACATCTTCAAAGCGTGCCTTTGTGCGGTTTTATTATATTACACTCTGCTGTATTATTCTGGATGTTTTGTCAATTATTGCAATTGAAAATACAGGGAAATTACCTGTGATATTTGTGAAATTCATATGTAAGAGTTATCTGGTCGGTCTGGTTGCAGTGGCATTATGCAGTATTATGTACATAGGCGTTGATATTGTGTTTTATAAGAGGTCTTTTAGACGGACTGAGATCGGGTGTGCTATTCTGGCACTTATCAGCAGCATAGGTATTGTGTTACTGCCTGTCAATATCTTTTTTGATGCACAGACACATATTGCTTATACTTATGGACCGGCAACAATAGTGACTTATATTGGAACTGTAACAATTATCCTTACAAGCTGTTATGCGTTGGTGAGAGATAAGGAGTATATTCAGAAAAGACGGCGTAATGCAATGTTTTTATGGCTGGCGATCTGGTTTGTTTCTGCATTGATTCAATTTCTGAATCCCGGACTGCTGGTAGTTGGATTTGGGGGCTGTCTTGGCGTTGTAATTATTTATCTGCAATATGAGAATCCTGAGATCAACATGGACCGTGAGAGTGGAATGTTCAATCAGACAGCTTTCTATCAGTTTATCCAGCAGATATATTATGAAAAGTCATCCTATTCAGTATTTGTTTTTATTAATGACCAGCGTTTTGCCAGAGATTATATTCAACTGACAATGCCGGGACTGATCAATGCATTGCTCCATGTAAAAGATGCGTATGTATTCAAAACAGCGGATGATGAAATCGTCATGATGATGCCCAATAATGAAATGCAGGACTTCAGCGCAGCAATGGTGGAACAGCTGACAACTGATGAACTGGGACAGCATGATGAGAATGACAATTTAAAAGTTCTGTTTATGAATGATTGTCTTCTTGCTCCCAGACGCGAAGATTTCTTTGCAATACTTCGTTATTGCAGAAGAAAGAAAATAACACAGTCTTTACGGCAATTCATTGATATTGACGAATCTGTTATGAATGAAATGCTGGATGAGAATAAATTATTCAAAACCATAGAGGAAGTAATTAACTGCAATCGTATAGAAGTATATTACCAGCCGATTTATTCTACCAAAAGGAAAAAATTCGTCAGTGCTGAAGCCTTGGTGCGTATGTTTGATGCAGAGGGCAAAATGCTCCCGGTATACGACTCCATAAAGGCATCTGAAGACAGTGGACAGATACATCGTATTGGAGAAATTGTCTTTGAAAAGGTATGCCAGATGATAAAGGAGCAGCATATTGAGGAATATGGTATAGAGTATGTTGAAATTAATCTTTCCATGGTGCAATGTTCAGATGAGAAGCTTGCGGAACGATATATCCGTATTATGGAGGAATATAATATTAATCCCAAGTTTATCAATCTGGAAATTACTGAATCAGCAACATTAGAGATGAAGCAGACTCTGCTGGCTAATATGAAGAAGCTGATTCAATATGGAATCACGTTTTCTCTGGATGATTTTGGAACAGGGCAGTCTAATTTGAACTACATTGTGGAAATGCCAGTCCAGATTGTAAAATTTGACAGAGAAATGACGAAGTCATATTTTGAAAGCCACAAAGGGCGTTTTGTCATGAATGCTGCTATGCATATGATTCAGGGCATGAAACTGCATATTGTATCTGAAGGTATCGAAACAAAGGAACAGCTTGAGACTATGGAAGAACTGGGAATAGAGTATATTCAGGGATTCTATTTCTCTAAACCGCTGCCGTTATTAAAGTTCATTGAGTTCATAAGCCATCAGAAGGAAGAGAGCCAGCAGGAAAGTCTGGTAATGTAGAAAAGAGGGAATGATATGTTTAAATTTGTAAATAAGAAGAACAGAACATTGGCTGCATTCTTGCTTGTGTGCTGCATTACAGTGAGCATGCTGTATTCAACACCTGCTTATGCGTTAGAAGTGACACAGACAGATGTAAAAATGTATACGACATCAGGTACACCTGTGTATGCGGCACCTGATCTGAATTCTGCAATTGTGGTATATCTGGAGAGATTTGTGAATGTAACTGTAACAGGAATTACAGATAATGGTTTTTATCGTGTGAATCTGAATGGAGATTATTATATACCGGGACCGTATCTGATCAGTTCCGTGCAGCCTGATAAGACAGAGAAACAGAAAGCACTGGACAATCTGGACAAGTTTGCCAAGGCTTATCAGAATCAGCTGGAACTAATGAAGGATTACAGCGGTGCTTTTGCACTTTTGGATGTTACAGGTGATGGTATTCCAGAACTTTTTGATCTGAACGGACAGGAAATCTATACATATTATGAAGAACGTGCAGTTATGATGTATTATTCAGAATATCCACTTACTTTCTATTATGATAAGAAGAATAACAAGCTGCTTGGAAAATATACATGGAACAGTAAAGAAATATGGGAAGTATATTATGTAGATAAATCACTTCTTCCATGGGGACAGATTAAGTGTAATTCTACAGATGCATCAGCTTACAAGTCAAATGCAGAAGCTGTTTCCAGGTCTTATACGAATGATGATGAGACAAGAGCAGATATGTATAACATTTTGAAGAAAATTCTGTCTTTGTAGTGCGTGCTCATTGACCCTTGCAAGTTTGTATAAAATAATATATAATCAGCAAAGGTGTGCTCTGCGAAGATACGCAGATGCAGGAAAGGCATGGTTATTAGAATGAAGCACGAAGAACTGGAACAGATATTGAATGATATAGATCTGACAAAAGAGGCTCCTGCACAGGAACCACAGCGTCAGTATTATTATATGAAGAAGGCAAGACAGATCGTAGCACAGCAGGAGGAAGTGTTGGGACACAGACCGACAGCGTGCGCGGTGACATTTGGCTGCCAGATGAATGCTAAGGACAGTGAGAAACTGATCGGTATTCTGGAGACAATCGGATATGAAATGATTGAAGATGAATCTGCGGATCTGGTATTTTATAATACCTGTACAGTGCGTGATAATGCAAATCAGCGTGTATATGGCAGACTTGGTTTTCTCAATACCATGAAAAAGAAGAATCCTCATAAGATTATTGCTTTATGTGGCTGTATGATGCAGGAGACAACGGTAATTGAGAAAATCAAGAAGAGTTATTCTTTCGTGGATCTGATCTTTGGAACACATAATATTTATAAATTCGCAGAGCTTCTGGTTACAGTATACAACAGTGACCGTATGGTAATTGATATATGGAAGGATACTGATAAGATTGTAGAAGATCTTCCGGCAGAACGTAAGTATTCCTTTAAGGCGGGAGTCAATATTATGTATGGATGTAATAATTTCTGTACATACTGTATCGTTCCCTATGTAAGAGGAAGAGAGAGAAGCCGTAATCCCAAGGATATTATCAGAGAGATTGAACAGCTGGTATCAGAAGGCGTAGTTGAAGTTATGCTGCTGGGGCAGAATGTGAATTCCTATGGCAAGACTCTGGAAGAGCCTATGACTTTTGCAGAACTTCTGAGGGAAGTAGAGAAGATAGAAGGATTACAGAGAATCCGTTTTATGACCTCTCATCCAAAGGATCTGTCAGATGATTTGATTCAGGTGATGAAAGAATCCAGGAAGATATGCCGTCATTTGCATTTGCCGCTACAGGCTGGCTCTTCCAGAATTTTACAGGCAATGAACAGACGTTATACAAAGGAACAGTATCTTGCCCTGGCTAAGAAGATTCGCCAGGAGATTCCAGACATTTCCCTGACAACAGATCTGATTGTTGGTTTCCCTGGGGAAACTGCCGCGGATGTGGATGAGACAATAGAAGTGGTAAAAGAGGTACAGTATGATAATGCCTTTACTTTTATTTATTCCAAGAGAACAGGTACACCTGCTGCCGCAATGGAGAATCCGGTGTCAGAACAGGAGATCAAGGACAACTTTGACAGATTGCTCAAGGTGGTGCAGGATACAGCAAGAGAACGTGTGGGAAGACTTCAGGGACAGACCATGGAAGCATTGGTGGAAGAAGTAAATGAACAGGATTCTTCTCTTTTAACAGGACGTTTGTCCAATAATACAATTGTACATTTTCCAGGAGATTCCAGCCTGATTGGTTCTATCGTTAAGGTGAACCTGAAGGAATGTCATGGATTCTATTATATAGGTGAAATGGTAGTGTCATAATATACTACAATCAAAATATACAATGCCACGTTGGAAAAACGTGGCATTGTTGTCGTTTTAACTAATCTTATGATTTACCCTTGAAATCTGCGTTTTTTAGGCATATGATGAAAAAGGTTTTTACAAAATTTTTAGAAATACATAAGAGACTGTTTATAAAACAGTCGAAGGGAGACATATGGAAAAATTAAAGCCGAAGCTGTTCTCTGTCATGAAGACTTATACCAAAGAACAGTTCGTAAAAGACGTTGTAGCAGGTATTATTGTAGCGATTATAGCATTGCCCTTGTCCATTGCCCTTGCACTGGCTTCCGGTGTAGGACCTGAACAGGGTATATATACAGCAATTGTAGCGGGATTTCTGATTTCATTTCTTGGTGGAAGCCGCGTACAGATTGCGGGACCGACTGCTGCCTTTGCGACAATCGTAGCAGGTATCGTAGCAGAGAAAGGCATGGATGGTCTGGTGCTGGCAACTGTTCTGGCAGGTATCATCCTTGTAGTTATGGGATTCCTGCGTCTTGGTAACCTGATTAAGTATATTCCATATACGATCACAACGGGATTTACAGCAGGTATTGCAGTTACAATTGCAATCGGACAGATCAAGGACTTTCTTGGACTTACTTATCCGGCAGGAACAGTTACCATCGAAACAATGCAGAAGGCTAAGGCTGTTATTGCCAATATTACAACAATTAACTGGCAGGCTTTGCTGGTAGGTGCAGTATGCCTTGCAATTCTTATTGTATGGCCTTATATTAACAAGACAATTCCAGGATCACTGATTGCAGTTATAGTAGGAATTCTGATGGTGAAGCTTTTGCATATGCAGGTAAATACGATTGGTGATTTATATGAAATCAGCAATAAGCTTCCGGTTCCACATGTTCCTAGCTTTACACTTGCAGATGTGGGTGAGATTTTACCTGATGCATTTACCATTGCGATTCTGGCAGCTATCGAGTCATTGTTATCCTGTGTAGTTGCAGACAGTATGATCAACTCCAAGCATCGTTCCAATATGGAATTGATCGCGCAGGGTGTTGGTAATATCGGTTCCGCATTATTTGGAGGTATTCCCGCAACTGGTGCAATTGCAAGAACCGCAGCAAATATTAAGAATGGTGGACGTACTCCGATTGCAGGTATGGTACATTCTATTACTTTGGTACTGATTCTTGTAGTATTAATGCCTTATGCAGCATTAATCCCCATGCCATGCATTGCAGCAATTCTGTTCATGGTAGCTTATAATATGTGCGGATGGCGCACCTTCGTTGGATTGTGCAAATCCGCTCCAAAGAGTGATATTATCGTTCTTGTACTGACTTTTGCACTGACAGTTATTTTTGACCTGGTAGTAGCTATTGAAGTAGGTATTTTACTGGCAGCTATTCTCTTTATGAAGAGAATGAGCGATGTAACAGAAGTAGAGGGCTGGAAATATCTGGATGAGGAGGATGACCCGGACAGCATTTCCCTGAGGGCAGTTCCTGATCATACACTGGTATATGAAGTGTCTGGACCTATGTTCTTTGGTGCAGCAGATAAGATTCTTAAAATCTCTGTAAAAGAGGACACACAGTTCCTTATTATCCGTATGAGAAGTGTAAATGCCATTGATGCAACAGCAATGCATTATCTGGAACAGTTATATGAAAGCTTCCATGCAAAAGGCATTCAGATCATTCTGTCCCATGTAAATGAGCAGCCACGTTCTGTTATGGACAAAGCTGGATTTACAGAGAAGATCGGAGAGGAAAACTTCTGTATTCATATTGATGAAGCTCTGGAGAGAGCACACATTCTGGCAGATGTACAGGATAGACTGGATACAAAAGCTTTTTAGATTGAGTTAGTTGCAACAAACTAAATTTCATTTATGTAAATAATAGACTTTGAAAAATTCCATGAATGTGTTAGAATATGGAATAGGCAGAGACGGGCAAAACAATGTGCTTTTGCTCGTTTTTCATGTAAAATTGTATACAGAAAGGCTTAGGTAGAATATGGCTGGATTAACACCGATGATGCAACAGTATATGGAGACAAAGAAACAGTACAAAGATTGCATTTTATTTTACAGACTCGGTGATTTTTATGAGATGTTTTTTGAGGATGCAATAACAGCATCCAGAGAATTAGAGATTACTTTGACAGGAAAGGACTGCGGACTGGAAGAAAGAGCTCCTATGTGTGGAGTTCCTTTTCATGCAGTGGATGGCTATCTGAACAGGCTGGTATCCAAGGGATATAAGGTTGCCATCTGTGAACAGGTGGAAGACCCCAAGCTTGCCAAGGGAATCGTGAAACGTGAAGTAATTCGTATCGTAACACCAGGTACGAACCTGAATACACAGGCATTGGAGGAATCCAAGAACAATTATCTGATGTGTATTGCCTGCTTCCAGAATAGAATCGGAGTGTCCATTGTAGATGTAACAACGGGGGATTTCTATATGACAGAAGTAGAAGGGCTTGCCAAGCTTCAGGATGAGATCTACAAATATATGCCAACAGAAATCATATGCAATGATGCATTTGTGATGAGTGGATATGATATTGAAGACTTAAAGGGCAGACTTGGAATGGCTGTCTACACATTGGAACCCTGGTATTTTGATGATGATGGATGCCGCAAGTGCCTGATGAATCATTTTAAGGTCAATACACTGGCTGGACTTGGATTGGAGGATTTCCCATCCGGCATGATTTCCGCAGGAGCTGCCATGCAGTATCTTTTGGAGACGCAAAAGACTGATCTGACACATATTAATCATATCATTCCTTATCTGGCAAGCAGATTCATGCTGCTGGACAGCTCTACCAGACGAAATCTGGAGCTGACAGAGACACTTCGTGAAAAGCAGAAAAAGGGCTCACTGTTATGGGTATTGGATAAAACCAAAACTGCAATGGGAGCAAGAAGACTTAGAAGTGATATTGAACAGCCACTTATTAATATAGAGGATATCAATGCCAGGCTGGATGCTGTGGAACAGCTTTGCAAGAATACAGTCTCCAGAGATGAAATCAGAGAATATCTGAATCCAATCTATGATATGGAGAGACTGCTTGGTAAGGTAAGCTATAAATCAGCCAATCCCAGGGATTTGCTGGCTTTTGCCAATTCCATGGAGATGCTGCCATACATTAAGACAGTATTAAAGGAATTTGACTGCAAGCTATTATCTGAAATTGAGCAGGAAATGGATGGTCTGGAAGACTTGTATCATTTAATCAAGGATGCTATCTGCGATGATCCACCAGTGATGATCCGTGAAGGAGGCATGATCCGGACAGGCTTTGACAAAGATATTGATATGTTAAGAACTGCGAAGACAGAAGGTAAGACCTGGCTTGCGAAGCTTGAAGAGGAAGACAGAGAACGAACCGGCATCAAGAATCTGAAGATCAAATATAACAAGGTATTTGGCTATTATTTTGAGGTTACGAATTCTTATAAAGATATGGTGCCGGATGACTATATCCGTAAGCAGACTCTGGTCAATGCAGAAAGATATATGACTCCTAAGCTTAAAGAATTGGAAGATACGATTCTGAATGCAGAGGATAAATTAAATACGCTGGAATATGATGTCTTTTGCAAGGTAAGAGATGATATTGCCAAGGAACTGGAAAGAATCCAGAAGACAGCCAAGGCTGTGGCAAGGCTGGATGTCTTCGCTTCCTTATCTGTAGTGGCAGAGCAGAATCATTATGTCAGACCGGTTCTGAATGAAAAAGGCGTAATTGATATCAAGGATGGCAGACATCCTGTAGTAGAGAAGATGATTGACCATGATATGTTCGTAGCAAATGATACATATCTGAACAATTCCAATCACTGTATCGCAGTCATTACCGGGCCTAATATGGCTGGTAAGTCAACTTATATGCGACAGTCGGCGCTTATTGTACTTATGGCACAGCTGGGCAGCTTCGTCCCTGCAAAGAGTGCCAATATTGGAATCGTGGACAGAATCTTCACACGTGTAGGTGCTTCTGATGATCTGGCAAGTGGTCAGAGTACATTTATGGTAGAAATGAATGAGGTAGCCAACATATTAAGAAATGCAACTTCCAAGAGTCTGTTGGTGCTGGATGAAATCGGAAGAGGTACTTCGACCTTTGATGGTCTGAGCATTGCCTGGGCAGTTATTGAGCATATCAGTAATAAGAAACTGTTGGGCGCCAAGACCTTGTTCGCAACACATTACCATGAATTGACAGAACTGGAAGGCAAGATGAACAATGTCAACAATTACTGCATAGCAGTAAAGGAAAAAGGAGATGACATTGTATTCCTCAGAAAGATTATCAAGGGTGGAGCAGACCGAAGCTATGGCATTCAGGTAGCGAAGCTTGCCGGCGTTCCAGATATGGTAATAGACCGTGCCAAAGAAATTGCAGAACAGTTAAGTGATAATGATATTACTGAGAAGGTACAGAGTATTGCAGTAGATACCAAGGGAGATAAGCGTAAATCCAAACCGGTACATTATGATGATGTAACAATGGGGCAGATGACGTTGTCTGATACAGTCAAAGATGAAGACATTATTCAGGAATTGAAAGAAATAGACATTACGAATCTGACACCGATGGATGCCATGAATACCCTGTATCGTCTGCAAAACAAGCTCAATAACAGATGGTCCGTGTAAATGAGGTAGAGTATGGCAAAGATTCATGTATTGGATAATGGTACAATAGATAAGATTGCAGCAGGTGAAGTAGTAGAGCGCCCTGCAAGCGTAATTAAGGAACTGGTGGAAAATGCCATTGATGCCGGAGCTACTGCGGTGACAGTAGAGATCAAGGAAGGCGGCATTGAATTTATCAGAGTAACGGATAATGGCGCAGGTATTGAGAAGTCAGAAGTCAGAAATGCTTTTATGCGTCATGCAACCAGTAAAATAACACAGGTATCTGATCTGTTGAAATTACATAGCCTGGGATTTAGAGGTGAAGCGCTTTCCAGTATCGCAGCAGTATCCAAAGTAGAGCTGATTACCAAGACGAAAGAGGATATGACAGGAATCAGGTATTGCCTGGAAGGAGCACAGGAAGTCTCCTATGAGGAAATCGGAGCGCCGGAAGGAACAACATTCATTGTAAGAAATCTGTTCTTTAATACGCCGGTCAGAAGAAAATTCCTGAAAACTGCCATGACAGAGGGCAGCTATGTAACTGATCTGTTAGAACACCTGGCATTGTCAAGACCTGATATCTCGATTAAATATGTACTGAATGGACAGACGAAATTCTTTACCAATGGGGACGGTGATCTGAAAGCAATTATTTATCGTATCTATGGAAGAGATATCGCTAATGAAATGATTCCTTTTCAGACAGTGGAAGAAGATCTGGTATTGGAAGGATTTCTTGGTAAGCCGGTGTTAAATCGTGCCAACAGGAATTTTGAAAATTACTTTGTGAACAGCCGTTATATCAGAAACAAGCTGGTGTCCAAGGCAATAGAAGAGGGATATCAGTCCTATATGATGCAGCATCGTTATCCATTTTGTGTGATACATATTACGGTGCCGCCTGAAAACGTAGACGTAAATGTTCATCCGAATAAGATGGAAGTGCGTTTTGCCAATCAGAATGCAGTATATCAGAAGATTGCTTCCAATATTGCGCAGTTTCTGGCTAATCAGGAGATGATACCGGAGGCTACACCTGGAAAAGACAAAGCACTGAAACCGGAAGCAGAGCCTAAAGTGCAGGCTCCAGAGCCCTTTGAAAAAGAAAGAATCCAGAATAATCTGCTAAGAGAAGAGAGCAGCTATAACCACGAAGGCAAAGCATCAAAGCATGAGGAAGTCGGACAGTTCCTTTATAACAATAAAGTGGCTTATTATAACAAAGAAGAAGCTGCACCACAGAAGGAACAGGTGGTTTCGCCCAAAGAGCAGGATGATTTCTTTGTGGATAACAGAGTAAAAGAAGAACCAAAACCGGATATGAATTCACTGCTTCAAAAGATACTGGGAACAGATAAGCCTTCTGAACCTTCCAATCTTGGAGTGATTAAGGCAAAGGAACAGATTATCATTGAGAAACCGGAACAGCTGAATTTCTTTGATGAGAAGATTCTGACCAGGGAAGCAAAACAGGAATACCGTATTGTGGGGCAGGTATTTGACACATACTGGATTATAGAGTATCGTGATAAGATGCTGATGATCGATCAGCATGCAGCTCATGAGAAGGTTAAGTATGAACAGATACTCAAGAGAGTGGCAAGTCAGGATACTCTTACGCAGACCCTGACACCACCTATTATTATCAGTGTAACGGCAAAAGAAGCAGATGTTCTTCACAACTATGGAAAATATTTTGCCGAACTTGGATTTGAAATCGAAGACTTTGGAATGAATGCATACGCAATCAGAGGCGTTCCCTATGATCTGTTCAGTTATGATATGAAAGAACTTTTTGAAGAAATTCTGACAGAACTGTCAGAAAGTCCGGTAAAAGGAGTGCCGCAGATCATTAGAGAAAAGATTGCTTCCATGGCGTGTAAGGCTGCGGTCAAAGGAAATAATTCCCTGACTTATGAGGAAGCGGATAAGCTGATTGAACAGCTCCTGGAACTGGATAATCCGTATAATTGTCCTCATGGACGACCAACGATCATTACCATGTCCAAGTATGAAATCGAAAAGAAATTTAAAAGGATTGTATAATCATGGAGAAACAACCGTTAGTGGTACTGACAGGTCCTACGGCAGCAGGGAAAACCAAACTGTCAATAGAGCTTGCCAGGGCAATAAATGGCGAGATCATATCTGCTGATTCCATGCAGGTATATCGTCATATGGATATTGGCTCTGCCAAGATCAGACCGGAAGAAATGGAAGGAATTCCTCATTATCTGGTAGATATACTGGAACCGACACAGGATTTTAATGTTGTGCTTTTTCAGAAATATGCAAAAGATGCCATGGCGCAGATCTATGCCAAAGGTAAGATACCGATTCTGGTAGGAGGAACGGGATTCTATATTCAGTCTGTACTTTATGATATTGATTTTACGCAAAATGACGAAGATACACAATTGCGTGAAGAATTAGAACAGATAGCAGAGCAAAAGGGAGCAGAATACCTGCATGAGATGTTAAGAGAATGTGATCCGAAATCTGCTGAAATGATTCATGCCAATAATGTAAAGCGTGTGATCCGGGCAATCGAATTCTACAGACAGACCGGACAGAGGATATCAGAACATAATGAGCAGGAGAGGGAGAAGACATCAGCTTATGATTCCCGTTATTTTGTTCTGACAGATGAGCGAGAGAAGCTGTATGCCAACATAGATAAAAGAGTAGATCAGATGCTGGAAGACGGACTGGTTGAAGAAGTACGTAAGCTTATGAAAATGGGATGCAAACGGGAATCTACCGCTATGCAGGGACTTGGATATAAAGAGATCATTGCTTACCTGCTTGGTGAGATCACGCTGGACGAAGCTGTTTATCTCATCAAAAGAGATACGAGACATTTTGCCAAAAGGCAATTGACCTGGTTTAGAAGAGAACGGGATGTCATCTGGATTGAAAAAGATAAATTTGCATACGATAATAATCAAATACTGAAATATATGATAAATAAGTGCAATGCAGGAGAAGAAGGATAAAGAAATGATAAGTAATACAACAACAGAAAAAATGTATCAGGATCTTGGTATTTCCAGGGAAGTATATTCCTTTTGCCAGGAGATATTAACAGGACTGGAACCAAGATTTAAGGAAATTGATGAGAACGCAGAATACAACCAGTTAAAAGTAATCAAGGCTATGCAGGATAACAAGGTAAGTGAGGCATGCTTACTGGGAACTACAGGATATGGTTATAATGATCTGGGAAGAGAGACACTGGAGGCAGTATATGCTTCTATTTTCCATACAGAAGATGCACTGGTGCGTCCACAGATTACCTGCGGTACCCATGCACTGGCACTGGCATTGATGAGTAATCTGCGGCCGGGTGATGAATTGCTCTCTCCTGTAGGTAAGCCATATGATACCCTGGAGGAAGTAATCGGTATCAGACCATCGAAAGGTTCTTTGAAAGAATATGGCATCAGCTACAGACAGGTGGATCTGCTGGAAGACGGAAGCTTTGACTATGAGAACATCAGAAAAGCGATCAATGAGAAGACCAGACTTGTAACAATTCAGCGCTCCAAAGGTTATCAGACAAGACCAACACTTTCTGTAGCAAGAATCGGCGAACTGATTGCCTTCATAAAAGATATTAAGCCGGATGTAATCTGCATGGTAGATAACTGTTATGGTGAATTCGTAGAGCACATAGAGCCGTCAGACGTAGGTGCAGATATGGTAGTGGGTTCTCTGATCAAGAATCCGGGAGGTGGACTGGCTCCGATAGGCGGCTATATTGCAGGTAAGAAGGAATGTGTAGAGAATGCAGCATTCAGACTGACTTCACCTGGACTTGGCAAGGAAGTAGGTGCTTCACTGGGAGTATTAAGAGATTTTTATCATGGACTGTTCCTTGCTCCTACAGTCACAGCCAGCGCATTAAAAGGTGCAATTCTGGCAGCGAATATCTACGAGCGTCTGGGATTTCATGTAGTTCCTGATGGCAGCGAGTCCAGACACGATATTATTCAGGCAGTAGAGTTTGGAACACCGGAGGGTGTGATTGCCTTTTGCAAGGGAATTCAGGCAGCAGCCCCTGTTGACAGCTTCGTAACGCCGGAACCATGGGATATGCCGGGATATGACAGCCAGGTTATTATGGCTGCAGGAGCATTTGTGTCCGGTTCTTCCATCGAACTGAGTGCGGATGGACCGATTAAACCTCCTTATGCTGTGTATTTCCAGGGTGGATTGACAGATCCGCATGCAATATTTGGTATTATGAAGACCTTACAGTATATTGTAGATGAGGGTCTTGCAAAACTGTAATTATACTGAAAAAGACAAATTCTGCCATATGCGGGTCGAAAAAAAACTAATCTTTTTAGTGTACAGACCTGCATGGGTGTGGTAATATAACTATTGATTCATTGATATCTGATAGAACTTCGTCCGGAAAACAATGTTTTACAGAGAAAATGAGTGATTTTAAAGATTTATATCCGAAAGAGGAGCTTCCCTATGACAAATTTCTGCATACAGGTGCTGAAAGCCTGACGGATGCAGAATTGTTAGCTATTATGCTGAGAACAGGAACGAAAGACAAGAATCCGGTGGAGCTTGGCAGACAGATTCTGTCGTTGTGTGACAGTAAGTGGGGGCTTCTTGGTCTGCATCATTATTCGGTACGTGAACTACAGAAAATTCCTGGAATTGGTGAGGTGAAAGCAGTACAGCTGTTGTGTATTGCCGAGATTGCCAAGCGGATATCAGTTGCGCAGGCAGCAAGCAATCTTGCATTTCACAGACCGGATACGGTGGCAGAATACTATATGGAAAGGCTGCGCCATAAGAATACAGAGCAGGTAATACTGATTCTGTTGGACAGTAAGAACCGTCTGATCCACGATAAAGTTCTTTCTTTGGGCACAGTCAATGCCAGCCTGATCTCGCCAAGGGAAATACTGATCTATGCCCTGAGGGAAGAGGCGGGTGGGATTATGCTGCTGCATAATCATCCAAGCGGTGATCCTACACCCAGCAAACAGGATATTATCATGACCAGAAGGATAAAGGAAGTATCCGATTTAATTGACATTCCACTCATTGATCACATCGTGATTGGAGACAAGAGATATACGAGTTTCAAACAAAAAGGACTTTTATGAGAAACAGAAAGGAGTTGTTATGTTGGCTAACAACGCATTTGGTATTGACTTAGGTACCAGAACAATTAAAATCTACAGCGCTCACAGTGACACAGTTACTGTTGAGAAGAACATGATTGCTATTGAAAACAAGAAAAATTTATTCGCATATGGTGATTCTGCTTTTGAAATGTTTGAAAAGGCACCATCCAATATTGAAATTTCCTATCCGCTGTGCAACGGTGTCATTGCGGATATTAAGAATATGCAGCTTTTACTTCGTAACTTCATCATGGATTGTAATAAGGGTGTGATTAAGCCGGCAGAGTTCTACATGGCTGTTCCATCCGATATTACTGATGTAGAGAAGAGAGCTTTCTTTGATCTTGTAAAAGATGCTAACATCAAAGCCAAGAAGATCATGCGTGTAGAGAAAGCTGTTGCTGATGGACTTGGTCTGGATATTGATGTAAAGAATGCCCAGGGTATTCTTGTAGTAAATGTAGGCTTCCACACCACAGAAATTTCCATTCTTTCATTAGGTGGAATTGTACTGAGTAAGCTCATCAAGATCGGTGGACAGAAGTTTGACGAATCTATCAAAAATGCAATTCGTAAAGAGTACAGTCTGATTGTCGGCAATAAGACTGCTGAGAGTGTAAAGATATCTCTGAAAGAGCTGGAAGAAGCCGGCAAAGGTGCTATCGTATATGGACGTGATATCGTTACCGGTCTTCCTATGGAAAAAGAAATCCCTACAGATCTGGTCAGCGAGAGTATGCTGGAGAACTTCAATGTCATTATTGATAATATCCGTGTGATTCTGGAGAGAACTCCACCCGAATTATCAGCAGATATCTTTAGAAGAGGTATTTATCTGACCGGTGGTGCATCTCAGGTAAATCATCTTGCAGAGCTTCTTGCAAAGGGAACCGGACTGAAGGTAAATGTCAGTGAGAATCCTGTATCAGGTGTTGCTCTTGGACTGGCTAAGATCATCAAGGATGACAATTATAAATCAGTTGCTTATTTAGAAGGAATGAGTAGATGAGTCCTATCGTAAAAAGAAAACGGGATAAATTCTCGATTCCAAGTAAATATCTGCTTTTGCTGCTGACAGTAGTCTGCGTGATATTAATGGCAGTTACGTTTCTGACGGATTTTTCCACACTGCCATTAAATAAAGTCGCAGGGTATGTTGTTGTACCCTTTCAGAAGGGCGTCAGCCACGTAGGACAGTGGATTTCTACCAGAGTGGATGAGCTTGGAGAACTGCGGGTTGTGTTGCAGGAGAATCAGGAATTGAAACAGCAGATTGATGAATTGACGATTCAGAATACACAGTTACAGCAGGATAAATATGAACTGAATAATCTGCGTGAACTATATAAGCTGGATGAACAGTACAGCGGATATGATAAAGTAGGAGCCAGGATCATTGCCAGAGATTCGGGTAACTGGTTCCATGCCTTTACAATAGACAAAGGGCTGGATGATGGACTGGCTATTGACATGAATGTTATTGCCGGAGGCGGTCTGGTAGGCAGAATCACAGATATCGGGTCCAACTGGGCTAAAGTGAATTCCATTATCAATGATGATTCCAATGTAAGCGGTATGGTTCTTGCAAGCTCCGATACGTTAATCGTAAAGGGCTCATTGCAGCTTATGGCAGAAGGATGTATTGGATATGAGCAGCTTATTGATTCCAGAAAGCAGGTAGAAATAGGAGACAAAGTAGTTACCTCTAATATCAGTGACAAATATCTGCCTGGAATTCTGATTGGTTATATCAGCAGTATGGAGCAGGATTCAAATAATATTACCAAATCAGGTAAATTGACACCGGCAGTAGATTTTGAACATCTGGAGGAAGTGCTGGTAATACTGAAAACAAAACAGCAGATTGCAGATTAAATGATATGATCTGAAGGTGAAGAATGAAAAGAAATATTATCATGGTGCTTACCATTCTAATTAGCTTTGTATTGCAGACTACTGTGTTTCAGTTCTTTAATTTTGGCGGGATAGCGCCTAATCTTCTGATTATTGTGACAGCATCCTATGGGTTTATGCTGGGTAGAAGATATGGAATGGTAGTAGGTTTTATCAGTGGATTGCTGATGGATATCTTTTATGGCAGTGTTTTGGGATTTTATGCACTTATTTTTTTGTACATAGGAGCAGGAAATGGTGTTTTCCACAGAGTATTTTATCAGAATGATATCAAACTGCCGTTAGCTTTGATTACAGTCAGTGATCTATTGTATTCTTTTGTATGTTATGTTCTTCTGTTCCTTCTTCGGGGCAGATTCCAATTCGGTTTTTATTTTAAGAGCGTTATTTTGCCGGAGATTGTATATACCATATTTGTTACGGTATTTCTCTACCCTGTGATCCTATTGTTAAACAGGATTCCGGATGATGCGGATAAAAGGAGTGACCACTGGTTTGCTAAAAAGAATTAAAGAAAGTCTGTTCGATATGGTCACATCCAGACTGTTGTTGCTTTTTATTATCTTTATTGCAATGGCAGCAGTATTGATCTATCGAATATTCGATTTACAGATCGTAAATGGAGAATCCTATCTGAACAACTTCCAACTGAAAATACAAAAAGAGAAAATTATAGAGGGAACACGAGGCAATATATATGATAGAAACGGCAAACTTCTTGCATACAATGAGCTTGCCTATTCTGTTACAATCGAAGATGTATACGAGTCCGGTTCTGAAAAGAACAGCCAGTTAAACGGAACTCTGTATAAGCTGATTCATCTGATCGAAGATAATGGTGACAGCGTCATCAGTGACTTTAATATTATATTGGATGAGAACAACGAATATGCCTATAATCTGGAAGGCACGGCGCTGCTTCGCTTTCTGGCAGATATTTATGGACACAGTGACATTAACTCAGCGGATTTCAAGTATGAGCAGAAGACCGCTACAGCTAAGGAAGTAATAGATTATCTGTGTAATCGTTTCAAGATTGGAGCTTATGAGAAGAACGAAAAAGGCGAAGATACCAAAGTATTTTTGCCTGGTGAAGGCTATACCCCTAAGGAAGTTCTTGAACTGGTCACTATTCGTTATGAAATGAATTTATACAGCTTCCAGAAATACATTGCAACGACTGTGGCAACAAATGTATCAGACAAGACAGTAGCTGTCATTATGGAAAATGCTGATCAGCTGGATGGTGTTTCCATTGAGGAAGATACCATTCGTAAATATAACAATCCATATCAGTTCGCACATATACTTGGTTATACCGGTAAGGTCTCACAGACAGAACTGGCTTCTTTGCAGGAACAGGATTCTTCCTATACCCTGAATGACACTGTCGGTAAGGCAGGAATCGAACAGGTTATGGAATTACAGTTGCAGGGTAAGAAGGGTTCTGAGACCATATATGTAGATAATCTGGGTAAGATTATAGAGACTACGGATGTGGTGGAATCACAGTCAGGAAATAATCTGTATCTGTCCATTGATTCAGACTTGCAGATGGCAATTTATAGTATTCTTGAACAGAAAATTGCAGGTATTATTGCACTCAAGATGCGTAATGTCATGAATTATGATGCGTCTAGTGTTTCGTCAGCAGGCAATCTGATCATACCGATTGATGATGTATATTATGCACTGTTTAATAACAGTGTTATTGATATTACGCATTTTACGAGCGATAATGCGGATGTAACGGAAAGAGAAGTCTATCAGATATTCCTGAACAAACAGCAGAATGTACTGAATGAAATAAAAGATGAATTACAGAATAAGAAGACACCATATGACCAGCTCAGCAAAGAGTATAAGAATTATGAGAGCTATATTGTATCTATGCTGACTAAGAAAGGTGTTCTGGTCAACAGTGCCATTGATAAAGAAGATGCAACCTATATTGCCTGGACCAGGGATGAAGTAATCAGCTTAAACGAATATCTCAATTATGCGATAGCGCAGAACTGGATAGACATTACCAAGCTTTCACTGGACAGCCAGTATTCTGATTCAGAAGAAATATTAAATTCCATGATTGATTATATTATGGATAATCTGAAGGATAATAATGAATTTTCCAAGAAGCTGTATAAATATATGATAAGCAGCCAGCAGATCACAGGTAAGCAGATATGTATGCTGTTATGGGAACAGGATATTATCAGTGTAGAGGAAAGTAAGATCACAGCAGTGAAGAAAGGCACCATCAGTCCTTATAATTTTATGCTGGAAATGGTGCAGACTTTGCAGATTACGCCGGCACAGCTGGCATTGGACCCATGTTCCGGCTCCTGTGTGGTAACAGATGTCAGAACCGGAGAAGTACTGGCGCTGGTATCTTATCCAGGATATGATATTAACAAGATGGCAAATGGCGTAGATGCAGAGTATTATGCCAAATTACAGGCTGATCTGTCTGTACCACAGTGGAATATGGCGACACAGCAGAAGACTGCTCCAGGTTCTACTTTCAAGATGGTATCAGCTACTGCTGCAATTGAAGAGGGCGCAGTATCCTCAATTGGTGAAACGATATTGTGTACAGGTGTATTTGATAAGCTGGCACCAACCATTCACAGATGCTGGATATATCCAAGCGCACACGGTGCCATGAATTTGTCTAATGCAATAGCCAATTCCTGTAACTCATATTTTTATGAGGTCGGTTATCGGTTAAGCCAGGATGGAACAGGATACAATAGTGACTATGGTCTGTCACGACTGAAAAAATACGCAGACTTATTTGGACTGACTGAGAAATCCGGTGTGGAAATTATGGAAGCAGAACCGGAGTTCTCCAATTTGTATGCAGTACCTTCTTATATTGGTCAGGGTACGCATAACTATACAACAGTAGGACTTGCCAGATATGTGACAACAGTTGCAAACAGTGGAACCTGTTATAATCTGAGTATATTGGATAAACTGACAGATTCAAAAGGCAATGTTATTGAAGATTACACACCTGAGGTCAGAAATACAGTAGACCTGGATAACAGTCTGTGGAATGCGATTCATTCCGGCATGCGTCAGGTTGTTGAGAAAAAGAAATATTATGACGATCTGGCAGTTCATGTTGCAGGTAAGACAGGAACTGCGCAGCAGGATAAAACACGTGCAAACCATGCTCTTTTTGTCAGCTACGCACCATATGAGGATCCGGAGATATCCGTGTCAGTCCGTATTGCAAACGGATATTCTTCTGATTATGCGGCTCAGACAGCAAGAGATGTATATAAATATTATTATGGTTTGGCTAAAGAAGAGGAGCTTGTTACTGGAACAGCAGATACTCTTGATGCCACAGCAGGTACAGGAGACTGATGACCGGGTAGAAAGGTTTTGAACTGCATGAAGCGCATGAAGCGCAGATAGGAGTAAGTGTGAAGAATTTAGTTGTATTAAAAAGTTTTTCCAGTGGAATATCTGTAATTATGGATGCTACAGTTCCTTTTGATGAGCTGTTGGAGGCTGTTGCAGAGAAGTTTAGAAGTGCAGCCAACTTTTTCAAAGATGCTGCTGTGGCAATTTCACTTGAAGGCAGAACACTGGATGAGTCAGAGGAACGACAGGTTCTGGATGCAATTACAGAGAATTCACAGTTAAAAGTACTGTGCCTCATGGGGCGGGATGAAGAGAAGAATATCAAATTCCTTGGAATTCAGAACAATCTGACTTTTCAGAAGGATGAAAACTGCGGACAATTCTATCGTGGTACTTTACGGGATGGACAAAGCATTGAGACAGAACACAGTATTGTGATTCTGGGAGATGTGAGTAAGGGATGCAGCGTATATTCAGCCAAAGACATTGTAGTAATTGGCAGTCTGGAGGGCGAAGCATATGCGGGAGCAACTGGCAATAATCATCACTTTGTTGTTGCACTTGATATGAATCCTGAGAAACTTCGCATAGGAGATCTTCATTATATACAGCCGGGAAAAAGTTCAAAATGGGGACTAAAGCCAAAGTCTGTACCTAAAATTGCATATACGTATAATGGAGCGGTACAGGTAGAACCGATTACCAAAGAATTGCTGGATAATTTTACCTTATAGAAATCCGGAGAACTGAAATGACAACAGTGATCATGCAAAAACAGCAGATCACGGAAAGGCAAGAACATATTATGAGCGAAGTAATTGTTGTCACGTCAGGTAAAGGCGGTGTAGGCAAGACCACTACATCTGCAAACGTAGGAACCGGTCTGGCAGAAATGGGTAAGAAGGTTGTTTTGATCGATGCGGATATTGGACTTCGTAATCTGGATGTCGTCATGGGATTGGAGAATCGTATTGTCTATAATCTTGTGGATGTAATCGAGGGAACATGTCGGCTCAAACAGGCATTGATCAAGGACAAGCGTCATGCAGGGCTGTATTTGATGCCTGCTGCACAGACAAGAGATAAGAACTGTATTACACCGGGGCAGATGGTAAAACTGATAGCCGGGTTAAAAGAACAGTTTGATTATATTATTCTGGATTGCCCTGCTGGAATTGAACAGGGATTTCAGAACGCAATTGCAGGTGCAGATCATGCAATTGTTGTAACAACGCCGGAAGTATCAGCAATCAGAGATGCAGACAGAATCATAGGATTGCTGGAGGCAAATGAGATAAAGAAAGTAGATCTGGTTGTAAACAGATTGCGTTCTGATCTGGTAAGGCGTGGCGAAATGATGACAGTGGAGGATGTAATAGATATTCTTGGACTTCCTTTGCTGGGGGTTGTGCCGGATGATGAGAATGTAGTCATTGCAACGAACCAGGGTGAGCCGCTGGTGGGCAAGAATTCACTTGCCGGACAGGCATTTTATAATATATGCCGCCGTCTGGATGGCAAGGAAGTTCCTTTTATGGACTTTGGCAAGTCTATTACAATATGGACCCGCGTAACCGGATTATTCCATAGAAATCAGGAGGAACGCATATGAGACTATTTTCTTTATTTCACAAAAAAAGTTCAAGACAAGTAGCAAAAGACAGGCTGAAAATCCTTCTGATATCAGACAGAGTAAACTGCTCACCGGAGATGATGGAGCTGATCAAAAATGATATAGCACATGTCATTTCCAAGTACATGAAGATTGATACAGCAAGTATGGATATTCAGATCACCAAGACGGGAGTAACCGGCAGGAATACGAAAATGCCTGTATTATACGCGAATATCCCGATCCTGGATCTGAAGAACTGAATTGTTACATAGGAAGAACGCCACAAAAGGCAATCTGGTTTGCAGATAAAAGAAAGACAGGAAAGAAAGAATGTTTAAGAATTATAGAGTTCGTGATTATGATTTTAAATTGATTTTTATGCTGGTAGCGATCACCATTATAGGAATCCTTGCAATAGGAAGTGCAAAAGAGTCTGTACAGAATAAGCAGATACTTGGTTTTATTGTTGGATTTTTTATTATGATAGTCCTGTCTTTCTTTGACTATTCTTTTTTTCTGCGATTCAGCTGGGTAATCTATGTTTTTGATATTTTATTACTTCTTATGGTCCGCTTCTTTGGTGCTGATGTAAATAATGCCAGAAGATGGTTGGAAATAGCAGGTATCCAATTTCAACCGTCAGAATTGACAAAAATTATGTTGATTTTATTCTTTTCACAGTTTATTATGAAACATAGGGAGAAAATAAATTCATTGCGGAACATACTACTGATGATTGTTTTACTGATACCTCCGCTTTTTTTAGTATATAAGCAGCCTGATATGTCAACGAGTATTGTTATTTTCCTGATATTCTGTACATTATGGTATGTGGGGGGACTCAGTTCCAAGTTGATCATTGGAGTACTGGCGGTAGTAGTACCGGCAGCCGTGATCTTATTTATCCTTGTATTACAGCCGGATCAGCAGATTATTGAGACTTATCAGCAGACTAGAATCCTTGCGTGGCTGGAACCTGAAAAATATGCGACAGGTGCTGCATATCAGCAGACAAATGCAATGATGGCAATTGGTTCCGGACAGCTATGGGGTAAGGGACTGAACAATAATATGATAAGTTCTGTGAAGAATGGTAATTTCATTTCAGAGCCTCAGACGGATTTTATATATACAATAGTCGGCGAAGAGTTGGGATTTGTAGGAGGCTGTGCAGTTATTGTGCTTCTGTTTCTGATCACACTGGAGTGCTTGAGCGTGGCACGTAAGGCAAAGGATCTTGCCGGAACGTGTATATGCTGTGGAATGGCTGCGTTAGTCGGCTTTCAAAGCTTCGTTAATATAGCAGTAGCAACGGGACTGTTTCCTAATACCGGTGTGCCGCTGCCATTTGTAAGCTACGGGTTGACGTCACTTGTAAGTCTTTATATTGGAATGGGATTTGTCCTGAATGTGAGACTGCAATGTGTCAGGAAATATAATAATTGACAAAGGAAGGTGCAGATATCATGAATATTGCTTTAATTGCTCATGATGGTAAAAAGAAATTAATGCAGAATTTTTGTATTGCATATCGTGGTATTTTAAGTAAGAACGAGTTATATGCAACAGGAACTACAGGCAGATTAATAGAGGAAGTAACTAATCTTAACGTTCATAAATATCTTGCTGGGCATCTTGGCGGTGAACAGCAGATTTGTGCGCAGATAGAACACAATCAGATTGACCTGGTTATTTTCCTACGTGATCCTTTGAATCCAAAGTCACATGAGCCGGATGTTAATAATGCAATGAGATTATGCGATATGCATAATATTCCATTGGCAACTAACCTTGCATCGGCAGAATTGCTGATCAAGTCACTGGACAGAGGAGATTTAGAGTGGCGTGAGATGTATAAATAAGCTGGTAAAGGCAATTTCCTGTATCATGGTTCCGGCTATTGTTTTATCAGGCTGTGGAACCAAGGCATATTCTTTTGAATATGACAGGACGAGAAATAACTCGAATTATTCTATTGCAGCACAGTCACAGGGACAGGTATTGGATGCTTTTTCTGCAGATCTGTGTGTAACAACAGATGATGTGACGCAGGGGACTACGGTAGATATGTCACAGGCTACGGCAGCTGGACTTTTTGACATCAATAATGGAAACGTTATCTATGCCAAAAATGTCCATGAAAAGTTGAACCCGGCAAGCCTTACAAAAGTCCTGACTGCGTTGTGTGCGTTAAAATACGGTAATCTGGATGATGTCCTGACTGCCTCTGAGAATGTTTATGTTCATGAGTCCGGAGCGGTGAAGCTGGGACTTGAGGCAGGAGATACGATGACGCTGGATCAGGCGTTACACGCGCTGATGCTTAAATCTGCCAATGATGTTGCGATTATGATCGCAGAATATTTGGGAGGAAGCGTAGAAGGATTTGCCGATATGATGAACGAAGTTGCTAATAGTCTAGGGGCGACCAACAGCCACTTCGTTAATCCAAATGGTCTGACTGATCCCAATCATTATACGACGGCCTATGATTTATATCTGATTTGTAATGAAGCAGTGAAATATGATAAATTTATTGAAATTGTTCATACTGCAAGTTACAGTTCTGTGTATCATGATAAGAATGGTAAGGAGAAAACTATAGATTTATCCACTACAAATGCCTATCTGAAAGGGGAGGCTTTTGCACCGGATAATGTAACTGTAATTGGCGGTAAGACTGGTACGACAAATGCAGCGGGCAGTTGCCTTATTCTGTATTCCAAGGATCAGAGTGGCAATCCGTACATATCAGTTATTTTACAGTCTCCTGACAGAACGACACTGTATCAGGAAATGACAGGTCTTTTGGACGAGATATAGTTTATACAGTTTTGTGAAAATTGCCAAATTATCCGAAAAGTTAGTGATATTTCTGTTGTTTTTTCTTATATAATTTACTATAATGAATATATAACTTGCTACGGTAGTAGATGTATATATAGAATATAGGAGGTATTACTTATGGTACAGCTTATTTTGGGTAAAAAAGGTAAGGGCAAAACAAAAATTATTTTAGACATGGTAAACAAGGAAGTAAATGATGCAAAAGGCAACATTGTTTACCTGGATAAAAGCATGGGACATATGTATGAACTGAACAACAAGGTACGTCTTATTAATGTATTGGATTATGAAATTGCAAATGCTGATGAATTTATAGGATTTATCAGAGGTATTGTTTCACAGGATCATGATCTGGAACAGATTTATTTTGATAGCTTTTTGAAAATAGCTCAGTTAGAGGCATCTGATCGCATAGAAGAAGTTGTTGCAGAGCTGGATCAGATTAGTGATAAGTATGGATTTAAGATTGTAGCAAGCGTATCACTAGATGAGGCTGAGTTACCGGAAGCTTTAAAATCGAAAGTAATAGTTTCTCTTTAATTTGTATATACATAATGCCCCGGAAAATTCTCCGGGGCTTTTTATTTCACAGGAGGCACAGGCGTGGCAGACAGAAGGAATCGACAGATCGTAGAAATTTCACGACATTCCGGTAAAACGATGAATAAAATAGAGTTTTTCATTTTTGGTGCCATGATGGTATATATCGTGGTATTGATCGTGATGTATATGCAGTCAGAACCTATCAGAGGTTATGAGATACAGATGGGTTCTTTGTCTGTTGCCAAGACCTATACAGGAATTGCCCTGAGACAGGAAGAGGTCATAGCGACTCCCTACACAGGGTATATAAATTACTATATCAGAGAAGGAGAGAGAGTATCTACCAGAGATACAGTGTATTCTATAGATGAGAGTGGTAAGCTCGCAAGTCTGCTTGAAAGTCAGGATCTGGGAGAAAGCGATTATACAGATGCAGAATTGAGTGAGTTCCGCTCGGAGATCATACAGTTTGACAGTACATACAGTGATAAGGAATTTCAGAATATATATGATTTTAAATATGATCTGGAAGGTGCTGCTATCAAAATTGTAAATCTTGATATGTATGACAGTATGGCAACTCTGAATCAGTCAAGTCTGGGAGGTATGGTCAACCTTTGTACTGCTGGACAGTCAGGGTATATTGTATACAGTACGGATGGGTATGAGAATCTACAGCCGGAAGAAGTTACAGCGGAGGTTTTTGACCAGGCAGCATATGAGAAGACGAGAGTGAATAACAACGATCTTGTGGAAGCTAACACAGCGGTAGGCAAGGTCGTGACAGATGAGAACTGGTCATTGGTAATACCGATTGAGGAAGATCGTGCAGCACAGATTGAGGAAGAAGGTTATATTAAAGTTAAATTTATCAAGACACAGGAAAGCTCATGGGCTTCAGTCAAGATCCTGAACCAGCCGGATGGCACATATGCGGTTCTTGGATTTAATAATTCCTGTATTTCCTTCTGCACGGACAGATTTGTAGATATTGAACTTGTCATGAATGATGTAAAAGGCCTGAAAATACCCTTATCATCCATTGCAGAAAAAGAATTTTTCATTATTCCAGCTGAATATATGAGTAAGGGCGGAGCGAATGGAAATTATGGTGTATCCAAAGAGTTTTTTGATGAGAACGGAAATGTAGTATATCAATTTGTAGAAACTACGGTATACAGTTCTACAGATGATGAATTTTATGTAGATAATACCAATTTGAATGTCGGAGATTATATATGCAAACCTGATTCTACAGATAAAATGGCAGTCAGTAAATCAGGAACTTTAATAGGCGTGTATAACATGAATAAGGGATATGCTGATTTTAAACAGATTACGATTCTGGCGCAGAATGATGAATATGCAATTGTAAGCTCCAATACACAGTATGGACTGACAGTATACGACAGAATTGTTCTGGATGCTTCCAGTGTGGATAATAATCAGTTCACATATAAGTAATGAATCAGGAAGGAGTAAGAAAGAATATGATTCGCGAGAATATAAAGCATGTAGAAAATACAATAGATGAAGCCTGCAGACAAAGTGGACGCGATCGCAGTGAGGTTACACTGATTGCTGTCAGCAAGACGAAACCGGTGGAAATGCTCAAGGAAGCCTATGAGACAGGATGCAGAGACTTTGGAGAGAATAAAGTGCAGGAGCTGGTAGATAAATACGAGGTTCTGCCTAAGGATATCAGATGGCATATGATTGGTCATCTGCAGAGAAATAAGGTAAAATATATCGTAGATAAGGTATATTTGATTCACAGTGTGGATTCTCTCAGACTTGCGGAAGAGATCAGTAAAGAAGCTGCAAAGAAAAATGTAGATGTGAATATTCTTGTAGAAGTCAATGTTGCCGGGGAAGAAACGAAGTTCGGAACAGGGTGTGAAGAAGCAAAACAGTTAGTCCGTGATATTGCACAACTTCCTCATGTTCATATACAGGGTTTAATGACAATTGCACCTTATGTAGAGAATTCGGAGGAAAATCGTATATATTTTCAACAATTAAAGAAATTATCGGTTGACATTAGCAGTGAAAACATTGATAATGTAAGTATGAAAGTATTATCCATGGGTATGACTGGTGACTATGCTGTGGCAGTATCAGAGGGAGCGACTTATGTAAGAGTAGGGACCGGTATCTTTGGAGAACGGAATTACGCAGTTTCTGTGTAAGGGAATCAGGCACATACCATGGTGCTGTAGTAAGAAAGGGAAATGAATATGGGAGTAGTGGACAAGTTATTAAACGTGATGAAGCTGAGCGATATGGAAGATGAATACGACGGTGAAGATTACTACGATGACGATGAACCAGTTGAGAATATAAAGAAAGCACCTGTTATTCACAGGGAAGATACATATGAGGATGAGAAGCCTGCTAAGAAAGTATCTCAGAAGGTCACACCGATCCGTTCGGTAAAACGTGCACCTGGACCAGGCATGGAAGTATGTGTAATTAAGCCAACAAGCGTAGATGATGCAAGAGAAATTACAGAGACACTGCTTAACAACCAGACAGTAGTTCTGAATCTTGAGAATCTTGATGTAGAAATTGCACAGAGAATTATTGATTTTGCATCTGGTTCTACTTATGCAATCAGCGGTAATCTGCAGAAGATTTCTAATTACATTTTTATTATTACTCCGGCTTGTGTAGATATATCCGGCGATTTCCAGGAAATTGTATCCGGTACATTCAATGTACCACCGATATCTCATAACGCAATGTAAAGAATGATGACAGAAACTTCCTGCTTTAACAGTAGGAAGTTTTTTCTGTTTCAATCAATAAAAGAATACAGGAGGACCTTATGTCACAGAGATTAACAATTAATCAGAATAACAAACCAATTTATGATATTGTATTTGAACAGGATTTTGCAGCACTTCCTTCTGAACTGGAACAGTTTCAGATTGCAGATAAGAAGCTTTGCATTATTACAGATTCCAAGGTAAATCACTTATACAGTGAGGAAGTATGTGATGTATTAAAGGATAAATGTAAAGAAGTCGTAGTGTTTTCTTTCCCGGATGGAGAAAAGAGCAAGAATCTGGACACAGTAAAGGATATTTATGAATTTTTGATACAGCATAAATTTGACAGAAAAGATATGCTTCTTGCATTAGGTGGAGGAGTCGTGGGAGATATTACCGGATTTGCGGCAGCAACCTATCTGAGAGGTATTGACTTTGTGCAGATCCCTACCACATTACTTGCGCAGGTAGACAGCAGCGTAGGTGGTAAAACAGGCGTTGATTTTGACCAGTATAAAAATATGGTAGGCGCTTTTTATATGCCAAGATTAGTCTATATGAATTTATCAGTGCTGAAGACACTGGATGACAGACAGTACTATGCAGGCATGGGAGAAGTCATGAAGTATGGACTGATCAAGAATGCGTCATTCTACGAATGGATTCTTGACAATATGTATGAGATTCATGAAAGAGACATGGATACATTGGAAGATATGGTTGTCAAGAGCTGTACGTATAAGAAGCTGGTAGTAGAGAAAGATCCTACAGAGAAGGGAGAAAGAGCAATTCTCAACTTCGGTCATACCATCGGACATGCAATTGAAAAGGCAAAGAATTTTGAACTGTTACATGGAGAATGTGTGGCACTTGGCTGTGTAGCCGCTGCCTTTATTTCCTGGAAGAGAGAACTGCTTTCCATGGAAGAGTACTACGAAATCAGAGATATGTTTGTTCCGTTCAATCTGCCTATTACAATAGATGATATTGATCCGGATGAGATTTTACGACTTATTGCTTCCGATAAGAAGGTGGAAGGCGATAAGATCAAGTTCATTCTTTTGAAGAAAGTGGGTAAGGCAATTATAGATACCTCTGTAACAAAGGACGAGATTATGTCAGGTATTCAGGAAATCTATTTTAGTGAAGAGGATGAGCATGAATAAGAAAAAGATCATTTTATTAGGCGCTGATATTTTACTCCTTGCAGTACTGATTTTTCTGGATCAGTTGACGAAACATTTTGCAGTGGTATATCTTAAAGACCAGATGCCGATATCTATTATAGACGGCGTATTTGAGTTAAATTATCTTGAGAACCGTGGAGCGGCATTTGGTATGCTTCAGGATCAGAAACTGTTTTTTATCTTTATTGCAGTAGTAATTCTTGCAGTAATTGTGTATGTACTTATAAAGACACCCAATCAGCGTAAATATACCAAGCTGCACATTGCGCTGGTATGTATTGCGGGTGGTGCGATTGGTAACATGATAGACAGATTGAAGCTGGATTATGTGGTTGATTTCCTGTATTTCAGCCTGATTAATTTCCCGATATTTAATGTGGCTGATATATATGTTACATTGTCGGCAATCTATCTTGTGATATTACTTCTTTTTGTATACAAAGAAAGCGATCTGGAATTTCTGTCTTTCAGAACCAAGAAATTCCGTGATGTAAAGTAGACAGGAATCTATATGAATGAAATTGTAATGGAAATTACGCCTGAAATGGAGGGCGAACGCATTGACAAATGCATCAGTAATTATCTGGAGTCTTTATCCAGATCTTATATTCAGAAGATCATCAAAGATGGAAAGGCATATGTGAATGATGCAGTTGTCAAGGCAAATTATAAAGTCAAAGTAGATGATAAGGTACAATTTGAAATTCCAGATTGTGAAGAACCGGATATTCCACCCCAGGATATACCACTGGATATCTTATATGAAGATAAGGATATCCTTATTGTCAATAAACCTAAAGATATGGTAGTGCATCCGGCTCCGGGACATTACGAGGGAACACTGGTCAACGCGATCATGTTTCATTGTAAGGATGAATTATCAGGCATTAATGGAGTGCTCAGACCTGGTATTGTTCATCGGATTGATAAGGATACGACAGGTTCTATTATTATCTGTAAAAATGATGAGGCACATCGAAAAATTGCCCAGCAACTAAAGGAACATTCCATTACCCGCAAGTACAGAGCCATAGTCTATGGAAGAATCATGGAAGAAGAGGGAACAGTCAATGCTCCCATAGGAAGACATCCTACCGACCGCAAGAAAATGGCAATCAATGAGAAAAATGGAAAACCTGCAGTAACTCACTATAGAGTACTTGAACGGTTTGATAAATATACTTATATTGAATGCCAGCTGGAGACAGGAAGAACACATCAGATTCGTGTGCATATGACAAGTATTGGACATCCTTTGCTTGGGGATGAAGTCTATGGAAATACCAAATGTCCCTTTAAACTGGAGGGGCAGACATTACATGCCATGACAATAGGATTTATCCACCCGACAACGGGGGAGTATGTAGAGTACGAAGCACCTCTGCCAGAATATTTTGAACATTTGCTCCAGATTCTCAGAATAAAATAGAAGAAATGAAATTGACTCCTGCATTTTAGCAGGAGTTTTTTGTATGTAAAAATTGTATACAATACCTTGATGTTTTTTAA
>CAVBMG010000008.1:0-56545 GCA_963596435.1 Agathobacter sp. | reverse complement strand
TTTTATTATTAATTACATTTCCAGTCCAGCTCTTGCAGCTATATCTTCCATTGTCAGTGCCGAATTAATAATATCTGCACTCTCCATCGCAATACCTGCTGCTTCCAGTCCAACAATTACAGTCTCCCGCAGTTGCAAATGTCTTGTATAAGCAAGCACCAGTCCTGCCATGAAAGCTTCTCTGGCTCCCTCTATATTCACGATATGTTTCGCCCTTGGCTCTATCATCATCGCTTCTTCATTTGTCGCAGCATAAACACCCTGGTTCTGCAAAATCACATATACATGCTTCACTCCACGTTCCAGCATTGCCTGCACTGCCCTGGCTGCTGTTTCCTCATCTGTTACTTCTATTCCACATAATACCTCTGATTCTTTCCAGTTCATGACCAGCGTATGCAGCCTGTCAAGAATATGAGATAATCTTACTGCCTTCTTCGCATTGATCGGATCTGCATAGATTGGTACCTTGCACTTCTCAGCAATCAGCTCCAGCGTATCATGAGGAATATTGCTGTCCAGAATGACCAGTCTGCCATGATTGATCGCATCTATTTTTTGTTCCATGAATTCAGGTGTCAGTCTTTTATAAATATCCATATCCGAGATAGCCACTGCCATCTGCGTGTCTTTTTCCGAGATATAGACGCAGATAGAGGTGGAATCCTCAGGACAACGAAGTGCATCTGAAATATCAATTCCCAGGGTATTGCACCCTTCCATGATTCTGTGTGCATACAGGTCATCCCCCAGCGCTGTAATGAGCTTCGCCCCGATTCCCAGCAGACGCATATTATGGGCAATGTTTCTGCCTACTCCACCATGCGTCAGTCTGACCTTACCCGGGTTAGAGTCGTGCGGCACCAGATTATCTGTCGCCACGCCTCCGATATCAATATTGGCAGCCCCTATTACTGTGCAATAAGACGGTTCATTCGTAATATAGCCTTTTCCCTTAATATATCCCTTACGCATCAGATTGGAAATATGCACCGCCACAGAAGATCTCTTGATTCCTGCCTTGGCCGCCAGCTCTTCCTGCGATATCATCGGATTCTCACTGATCCATTGAAAAATCTGCGCTTCTCTGTTTGTCATATTTGTCTCCCCTTTTATATAATAACATCAGCTATTAAATTCCCTGTTTGCATTACAATATAGCACCCTCCGGGTTCTGCGTCAATTATTTCTTTTCATCCATATACAAAAGGTCTTCAGTTTGCTATAATGTTGTCATAAGTATTGAAAATCAAACAACGGAGGTTTTACTATATGAGCAAGAAAAAAGTTGTCGTTGCATTAGGTCATGAAGCACTTGGTTCCACCATTCTTGAACAGCTGGATGCCGTAAAAAATACAGCAAAAGCGCTGGCAGACCTGGTCGAAGCAGATTACCAGCTTACCATTACCCACAGCAACGGTCCCCAGGTCAGCATGATCCATAAGGCAATGACCGAATTAAGACGTATCTACATTGATTATACACCGGCTCCTATGTGTGTATGCTCTGCCATGAGTCAGGGTTATGTGGGTTATGATATTCAGAATTCCCTGAAATCAGAGCTTCTTAGCCGTGGTATCTCCAAACCGGTCAGCACCATTCTGACTCAGGTAACGGTTGATCCTTATGATGATGCTTTCTATGATCCCAAAAAAGCCATCGGCAGATACATGTCCAAGGAAGATGCAGACCTTGAAGTAAATAAGGGTAACTACGTTATTCATGAAGCAGAAGGATACCGCAGAGTCGTAGCCGCTCCTAAGCCTATTGATATCGTTGAGATCGAAGCTATTAAGACTCTGGCTGATGCAGATCAGGTAGTTATCGCCTGTGGCGGCGGTGGAATTCCTGTTATTGAACAGCAGCACATTCTGAAAGGTGCTTCCGCAGTCATTGAAAAAGACAGCATTGCAGGTAAGCTTGCAAGTGATCTGACTGCTGATGAACTGCTGATCCTGACAAGCGTTGACTATGTATATCTGGATTATGGCAAGGACAGCCAGCGTCCGATTACTTCCATGACTGTATCAGAAGCTTCCGATTACATCAAGGAAGGACAGTTCGGCGAGACTGATATGCTTCCAAAGATTCAGGCTGCTATCTCTTATCTGGAGAAGGTTCCTAACGGCAAAGTCGTTATCACTTCTCTGAACAAAACAGCAGATGCTATCAATGAAAAAGTCGGTACCATCATTACCAAATAAATACTCTTTAAAAGCAAACAGGGAGCAGAACCATCATCAAAGTTCTTCTCCCTGTATTAATTTTATTTCATTTTTAGTCTTTCATCTGTGAAATGACCAGCAGACAGGAACCTATCATAATTCCAAAATCCGACAGATTGAATACAATATTACGTAATCTGGGATTACGCACCTCAAAAGACACATAATCTACTACATACTTACGAAACAGTCTGTCATACGTATTACTGTAGGCTCCTCCCAGGATCAATGACAGTCCGGTCTTGAGCATATGCCTGCCTCTGGTTCCCAGAGTCCCCACATATACCCCCGTCATAAACACGGTAAAAATCACTGAAATCACTGCCATTGTCTGTTGTCTGGAAGCACCCAGATTCAGCATGGCACCCTTGTTGTGAAATTTTCTGATCATGATCTTTCCATTCAGGGCAGGTCTTAACTCGCCATCAGGATGATTTCTCTCTATCGCATACTTAATAAGACTATCCGTCCCACATAACAGGGCTGCTATCGCTGTGTAAATGTTCTTCATATCCATCACATACCTTTTATTCATAACTATTCAGAACCCATTCGCAAAACCGCTGCTTCGCGTCTCAATTTGCATGGCTCTGAATAGTTACATTATACAGCGAATACTCCCATCTGCCAATTACGGAGTTACATTTTGTGTTGTACCTGCTGTAGTATTGGCAGCGTTTTGTGTCTCACCAGTAGCTTCTGTCATACCTTCTGTCTGATCTGCCTGCTGGCGAAGCTTCAAAGGAATACTGCGATAGAACTGCTCCATATCTTCATCAATTCTGAAATTCTTGGACTGTAACAGTGCAATATATTCAGACACGACCTGACCTAATCTGCTATCCGGGTTAGCCTCGGCAAACTTCTGGTAATATTCCAGTGAACGCTGATCTACTTCATCTGCATTCTCACCCTGATAATAATTATCTATGCCATTTTCTCTGTCATAGCCTCCAGAAATAGCATTCAGTGCAATCTCTTCATAGAGCTTATAGGCAGCCTGTGTTGTAACATTATCAGGATATTTCTCTAAATGATGTTCAAAAAGCAATGCTCTCTCCAGCATCTCTGACAAGGTCATACCGATCACCTTACGATTTTCTTCTGTAGACATGACCATAGACGGTGTCTCTGCTTCCAGCTTCATCAGATCCATAAAAGCAATCATATCTTCAGGCATATACTGTCTGCTGTCTTCCAGCTGTGTGAAATCAATGTCTCTTACATCATTTCCAAATCCCAGCAATCCACCAAGGTAACGGTTCGTATCTTCATTGGATGCATTGGGCAGATTTGTATTAAGGTAATCCATAATCTCCATTGGCTGAGATGCTTCTGAAAGTACTGTATCAAAATCTCTGTTGTCACCTGTCTGTGATTCTTCTGTACTGCTGCTTTCCTCTGCCTGATTCTGTTCTTCTCCGGTAAGAGGATCTTTACCCTCATTGCCTTTCTTTCCACAGGATGCCAGCATAAAGCAGCTCATGACGCATAATACTGTAATAACTACTTTCTTTTTCATATCATTGATTCCTCCCATATGTTATGCGCTTTCAAAATCTTCTTCTAACAAAGCATTCTGACTATACTATATTTTCGATATACTGCTTCATTTAGAAGACTCTGAGAGTACATATATTCCTTAAATAGTCTTACACATTTTGTCAGTAATATACGTCATGTTATATTTTTTCACATTAAGACCCGGCAAGGAATCGAAATACCCCCTCAATATTGAGTCGCCCATACCCCCATTCCCGGTTAGGATATGACATTCCAGCCTCTCTTATTGCTCCTCTGATCAGATAATTACGCATGGTAAAAGAATCTGCCAGAACATTATTACCATCCACAACTGCCCACTGCATGATCTGTGCCACACCACCGGCTGTAATCGCTGCTGCCATGCTGGTTCCCGTCATGGAACCCATAATTGTTGATACATTTACCCCCGGTGCTGCTATATCCGGCTTCACATAACCATCTCTTGCATATCCTCTTCCAGAATTTGCGTAGAAGCTTCTATTAGCATCATTATAGGCAGTTGCTGTAATACTCCTGTGCACATATCCTGGTTCTGTAATAGTCGTATATGGCGTAGGCTCCAGAAAAATAACTTCCGATTCCAGAAACTGCGTAATGGGCAGCCACATATCGAAGCTTCCATTGACCACATCCACCTCAGTTCTTACACTTATTGTCCATATACCGGGTGTTGGTCTCTCCATTCGAAAACGCACCAACTCCGCACCTGAATTCTGTTCCACTACCAGATATTCAACAATAATCCGTGTCCTTTCAAAAATAAAGGTAAATTCCTGTGGCTTGCGCAATTGTGGATTGATCCATTGGATACTTTCTCCCCCTGGGGAACGAATGGTAACTGTATAGATATAAGGAACTCCGCCCCAGAAATCCATAACAAAGCCTCCCATTTCTCCCCCTACACGTATTTCCACGTTCTGAGACGGCTGCTGTCTGGTCAGTTCTCCATGGTAGTGATGTGCAGCATTTCCTTCATTTCCTGCACAGGTAACAACTGCCCTGCTCTTACGTCCCATAACCAGTTCCAGATATCTGGCAAACACAGAAACTCCTGAATGATCTCCCAGATTCGTGCCAACCCCCAGACAGATTACCAAAGGACTATACAGACTGACTGCAAATTTCTGTAAATACTGAATTGCCTGAATCAGGTCTGTCTCCTGATAGCATGGCACATCTTCCGGTATGAGATAATATTCCCGCAGATACTGTTTAATTGGCTTTAGCTTAACCACTACAATGTTACAATCCGGTGCTGCTCCGATAAATCTCCTGTTACCGCTCAATCTGCTGCCTGCTGCTACACTTGCTATTGCTGTTCCATGCCCGATGGTGTCTGTACTTGGAACAATCTGCAATGGATTATCACTGGCAAGTGCTTCATCAATCTGTTCTCTGGTGTATTCTGTCCCATATTCAAAACCAGCCGGTGGTTCACCACTCTGAATAGTCTGATCCCATATTGCCGTGATTCTGCTCTGTCCGCCAGCGGTTCGAAATACTTCATTCTCATAACGGATTCCTGTATCTATAAACCCGATCGTGACACGTCTGCCTGTCAGCTCCAGTGGCTGCCCCTGTGCCTGAAGAATGCCTGCTTCAATGAGTGACGTTGTATCAAACTCCTGCACCCCTCCTGTCACTTCATCCTTCTGCATCAGTCCATAGCATTTTGGCAGAAAAGAATAGCTCAGGGAAGATAGTGTAATGGATGGCAATTCACTACGTTTTACATATACAATGCCTAAATCACCCTCTACATTATGATAGCAGATATCTGCAGGTATCTCATATTGAAGCTGCTTCGGTATCTTAAAATCTACTATGATATCCGCATAGTCATTGGATAGTATCATTTCCTGACAAGTCACGGCAGTCTCCTCTATAAACCATTATTCTTATTATTCTATCCAGGAAGTTCTATTGGGGTTCCTAAAAATAAACAAACTGGGATTGGAGAAAGGGACGAAGTGTACCGCTTCCACAAATGCACCACAGGCACGCTCTCGCTACGTGAAAAACATAACGGTCACATAAGGCGCTATTGGAAGCTTCGCTCCCATACCGCCTAAGTGCCGATGTTTTTCAAGTGCCTGTTTATGCATTTGTGAGAGCGGTACATTTCTGTTTCTGTAATAATGCTTTTCTGTAATGGTATGATTCAATATACGAGTTACTCGATTATATTTGAGGTGTGGATAAAGGTTTGTTTATAAAGGCATACGGTTTCATATCTGTTGAGGAGTTCGGTTTTGGGTTCTTCTTCACATTTGACAGTCACAATACCTGTTTTTTCTTCTCTCGTATCTGGTTGCCTTGGTGGCTTGGCTGGCTTAGGTTTTATGGGCAAGTCATACAGCATGGAGCAGGCTTTTCGTATGTCGAGTTTCCAATATAGGATTCCTGTGAGAATGGCTGCAAGTATGGCTGCTATGAGGGTTACTTTTCCAATTAATAGATATCCGCTTATGCTCATGACACACCTCCTTTCCATTTGCAGGAGGCAAGCATTTGCTGCGCGCCTTTTAATGCCTGTTCCAGTTCCTGTATCTCTTCCAGAAGGACTTGTCCTGCTCCTGGCTTCATATTCTCTGTCTGCTGGTCGATTTCATTCAGCAGATTCTCCATTTCTTCCGGCGACACACCATCCTCCTGTAGATATCCTGCGTATTCCAGCGTTTTGGTCACGATCTCACGATACAGACGCAATGTTACCAGGTCTCTATCCGGGGCTTCATCATTCCATTCCTTTAAGCGCCGCAGATTATTCCAGTACTCGCCATACATTCCCTGGTCTGTTCCACTGATCTGAGCAGGAACTATGCGTTGATAGAAATTACCAATTTCTACATAGGTGCTTGCCCTCTTCCACTCCTGTTCTTTCTCAGGATTACCCTCAAAACCTGCCTTTGCGCTCTCAAACCATGCAACTGCGCCAGCCTGTCTCTTCTCTTCATGCTCATAATAATACCAGTAACTGCTGCCAATCTGGTAACACAGCCCTGCATATCCATCCGGGTTCTGCATTTTATATCGTTCCAGGTACTTATCTACACTGATAGACAACTGTAAAAGCACTTTTTCCTCCTGCTCATCCAGCACGCCATCCTGTGTAAATAATGTCAGCAACTGGTCATATGCCTCTTCGCCTGCACAATCTGTCTGAATCGCCTTTTGATAAAAAGCAATGCTGTCCTGTTTATTGGGACTTCGCCTGCCAGCCTCCAGATTGTATGCATACTCATCCTTCTGCATATGATCTGCCGCCGCATAACTGACTCCTGCTGCGCCAAAAAGCATGACTGTCATTCCTCCTGCTGCCAGTAAAATCCGCAGATTACGCCGATACCTGCGTATGCTGCTCAAATCCAGATCCCGGTAATGCTCCAGTGCATATCTGACCTCCTGCACTGACTGATACCGACTCTTCGGATCCTTGGAGGTACACTTTGCAATGATTCCTTCCAAGCCTGTGGAAAGCCTGGGATTCCAGTGTGTGATCGGGTACATCTCGTAAGGAGGCTCAGATGGATTATGCCCCGTCACCAGGCGATACATCGTCGCCCCCAGGGAATAGATATCCGTTCTCTCATCCGTCTGTCCCATTCCACCAAACTGCTCCGGCGCCGCATATCCCTGTGTGCCAAGGCAAGTCGTATCTGCAACATGTCTTTCCTTAAATTCTCTGGCAGTGCCAAAATCAATCAGCACCACACTGCCATCCGAGCGCAGCATAATATTAGAAGGCTTCATATCTCTGTAAATAATAGTCGGCTTTCTTGTGTGCAGATACTGTAATACATCACATAGCTGAATCGTCCAGTCCACCACCTTTTCCTGTGGCTGCACGCCCTCTTCCTGCATGATATTTTCCAGAGTAATCCCTTCTATATAATCCATGACGATCAGATAATTATCCTGCTGGTCTATAATGTCAACAATGCTCGGCAGTCCCTTATGCTTTAACTTCTTCAAAAGATTGATCTCTACCATAAGACTTTGCTTTACCAGCTCACGATTGCTGATTCCATTCTTGCGCACCTCTTTCACCGCCCATGGTTTATTGGCTTTTTCATTGATAGCCAGATAGACCGTGCTCATGCCACCCCTGCCAATTTCGTTCAGTATCTTGTATTTTCCATCTATGAGGTCTCCTACTTTAAGCATATCGCCCTCTCTTTCTTCTGCGATAATATAAGCCTGCTGCCACGCCGGATATTCCAACTCCTGCTGCCGCAATACCACAGGCTGTTACGATATTTTTTCGTGATTTAATCAGACGAATCCACGGGTTAGTCGTAATTATAAAATCTGCACTTCCAGGTTCCATGCTCTCTGCAAGCAGCTCATTTCCGGCTGCATCCACCGCACGGTACAAGAATCTCTGACCTCCACCATATTCTGCAATTTCCAACATCAGCGGTTCCTCTGCTGTCACCAGCTCCATATAATCCCAACTGTTGATTTCTTCACCTTTGTCATTATGCAGGGACAATCTGGCTTCTGTAAGCATACCGTTATCCGAGAACATGACATTCACCTTTTTCTGCGATGCATCATAGATTCCACTTGCCTCAATCCCATCCATGACAATCTGTGGCGGGGTATTATCTATGATAAAATGCAGACCGGCGTCTTTATCTTTAAGGGTGCTGCTCACCTCATTGCCAGCCGCATCCCTGGAATATAAGGCGACCTGATACGTACCTTCTTTGGCAAAGTTCTCCCCAAAAAGCGTATAGGTATATACATATCCCAGCTGCTCATTCCCCTGACGCTCTATGTTGTAAAGTACCACATCTTCTGCCATTGGATGATATACGTCTGATATCACCGTTGGAATCAGTACTCCATTTCTGGATACATACACTGCAAACTGCTCTACTTCATCTACATTCATCTCAATCATCTGCAAATCTTTCATTGCCCGTGACTGATAATATGTTCCTGCCGTAGCTTCCCTTGCAAGACTCATATCATATACAGAGCCATTACGATTCAGCGAGAACCGATACGTAAGCTCTGCTTCATTTCCCGCCATGTCCAGACTGTTTACATGTAAATAATAAACCTGATCCGGCTTCTCATTTACACTGTAAAGTGTATAGGAATATCCTCCATTGACCGGCTGTATCTGCGCCGGTGTTTCTATCTGCTCTCCCTTTCCATTTACCAGACTGATTCTGGTCTCCTCTGCATTAAAATGTTCTTCCAGTACTGTAACAACAGGCAGTACCTCTCCTGCATTGGCACTGTCATTTATGATTCCTGATATTTCTATAACAGGTGCTATTGAATCTATATAGAATTCCTGCTGTTCCAATTGCTCCGCTTCATTTCCCGCCATATCCGTATATTGGCAATTCCATTGATAATGCGCATCCTCCTGAAAACGTACACGGAGTCTGTGCGTATCACCTTCATGCGTCCACCCAAGCATCTGATATGGCTGTTGTGTCTCTATATAAAAAGTATCCGGTGTAAAATTGTGCTCCTGTATGGTAATGACCGCAGTCCTTGCTTCCCTGTAATAATTCTCACGATGTGGCTGTGTCCCTTCATATGCTATCTCAATCACAGGTTTAGTCTGGTCCATACAAAACGGCTCTGCGCTCACTGGTTCTGCCTCATTGTCCGCCAAATCCTTACATGTGACTGTCAGTGTATATTCCCCATCCTCTGTAAAAAGCATAGTTGCCTGATGTCTGTCGCCCTCACTGCTCCATCCAGAAACCGGTATATGATAAAGCTCTCCATCTCTTGTCACTTCCCATTCCACCAGACTGGCATCAAAATTCTTCTCCGTTACGGTTATGGTAGCCATCCTGTCTGTTGTGAAGAATCTGTCTCCTACAGGTTCTTCCTGTTCAAAGGTTATCTCTATTTCGGGAGCTGTAACATCAATCTTCATAATCTGTGTCGATGTCGTCTTATTGCCCGCCCTGTCCAGTGCGGTCACTTCTATACTGGCTTCATTTCCTTCAAACTTTGCAGCATCAATCAGCTCTTTTGCTGAAAAAGACGCTGATCGCCGCAGCTCGTCCTCGCTGATACCTGTCTTGGAAGTATGATACAGTTCCTTATACTCCTGTACCTGACCTGACATGATCTGATAACTGACTGATTCCAGGGCGGCATAATTATCGTCATCTGGCTTGTCCTGTACTGCGATATGAACGGTTATGTCTTCCTTGTAAAAGCCATTGCCATTTGCTCCGGCAGGCTCTGTGATAAGCTGCTGGTAATTCTGCCCTGATGGCGCCTGATCGTCTACTACGATTCCATTTGTCCATCCCGCTGTCTCATTGCCTGCTACGTCTTTTGCCACCACATATAGAAAACATCTGGTAGAAGGCTCAATTCTGAAACTGTCACCAACCTGCCCTGCCCCCTCTGTCCACTCTCCATATTTCTTTGCCTGCATGATCTGTATATGGTCAATTCCACTCAGTGCATCCTGTGCTGTTACCTCACCCTGTAACGCAGTCTGACTAAACGTATCATATACAATCCTGTCCAGCTCTCCTGTCAGGAATTCTTTTCCCTCCAGCCAGACCTGCAGCTGTTCCGGCGGTGTCGTATCAATATAAAAGGCATGCTCGTAGACATCACTCCGATTTCCCGCCGCATCCTCGATCCAGTAACTGAACTGGTATATATCATCCGGCTTCTGTGCGAAATCAATTCTAAGCTCCTGCAGCTTCTTCTGATAACTTTCATGGGAATAGGGTGTTTTATCCTTACAATACGCCAGATATTCTTCTGTTGTCTCAAAGCCGACCGTGACAGTTTTATCTTCCTGACCAGATGAAGAAATTAGTCTTGTATGAATGGTAATGGGCGCTTCATACTCTTCCTTTTGCACACATCCCTGTAAATAAGTCTTACAGTCTATTGCAATGCTTGCAGGTAATGATCCGGCATGATACCACTCTTCTCCCTGGTCATTGGTAATGACGGGCTTCATGGCTTCCGGTAAAGTCTGCTGTAAGAGGATTTCTCTGCTGACTATCTCCGATTCCAACCCGCACATGGATATTATCTTAAAGTAATATGTACCATTTCGATTCACTGCCTCTTCTTCCTGACTGTATGCACCTACTCCAAAACCTGCCTCGTCCATCTCCTGCCATTGTTTCTCTGTATATGGCTTCTGGCCTTTCTGTATTGCTTCCTGAACCTGATGAACGGGAACATACTGATAATACATCTTATAGATTATGGGATTATCCTGATGTTTCTGTATCTTATAACGCAGTGCCAGATTCGTCCAGTCCTCCACTCCATGCTGTGGATTCTCCTTACTGTTCTTAGTCACCTGAAGGTCAAGCTTGGGAATTCTGTTGTCTACTACGATCTGTACATACTGTTTTTGCTGATTGCCAAGATGATACTCTTCACTGATGTTGCCGGCGGCATCCACTGCCCGCAGCCCGATTCCCTGATAGGTACCATTCTTCAGAGTCAGTCTGCATACCTGCACCTTTGCATAGGTGTTGTCTTTTGCCAGAGGGAAAGCATGCCACGTCTGTCCTGCATCTGTCGTATACTCTACAAGCGCAATGCCACTCATCGTATCTTCATATGTTGCCTTAATCTCATAGTATTCACCCATATACCAGGTATCATCTGTAGAAGTCTCCTGATAATGTCTATTACCATTATCCTCTACTACGATCAACTGCGGCTTCTTCTGGTCGATTCCCATGGAAAAGGCAGGCATCTCGCCAACGCCTTTTGTTGATGCATTCCTGTCTTTCTGTGTCATCCACAAAACATGCTCTGTCACTGGTTGATCTGCTGTATACAGGATTTTCTCTTTTTTGCTGACTACATTGCCACTGCTCTGCTCCTGACAGTGCAATGTATCATAGTATTTTGCACCAGTACCTGTAAGTGATATGGTCACCGGTGCCTTTAACCAGGAATTGTGCTGCTTTAAATACTCCTGCCATTGTATCAGTGTATAGACCTGTTCCCTGCCATCCCCGCTGTAATGAATACTATAATCCTCTTCTCTGATGCTGCTGTTCTTTACCTGAATCTGAAACGCACCACTCTCCACATCATAGGTAGGACTTTTCACTGCCTTGATTTCAATAGAAGTCTCACCCACGCCGGTTATCGTATAAGGTAGCTCGGATGCTATGTCTTCTTGCTGTAGTGGCTTTTTCTCCACAGATGCAACTGTCGAATCAGAAGTGCGAAGCTCATATTGTATCTGTGACAGTTCTTCCTCTTCCGTAACCTGTGTATCCTTTAATATCCCCTTATGCATCAGGATAAAAGGCATCTGATAATCCTGATTCCATGCCTTGCGATATTCCAGTTCCACGCTGGACTGCTCCGGCTTGATATAAGCATTAGCTGCCTGCAATGTCAATTGACAGCTCTGCTTTGGCAGCAGTTCATAGGGACAGTCTGTTCCGTTATACAGCACTGCCATTTCCAGTCGATACTGCTCGCCCTTATGCAGTTTAGTGAAATAGCGCCAACCTATTGGCAATACTGCATGATACGTCTTTTCTCCCGTCTCATTGTTCCAGCCAAAAGGCAGTGTGTACTCTTTGACTGCACCGCTGCTCTCATGGATGATACGGTACTGCAATTTCAGCTTATCATCCTTCTGTAACAGGTCCTCATAGGATGCACCCTCTTCCTGACGAATCTGTACATGTAGTGCCAGCTCTCCATGAATCGGTATTGTCTTACTATTCTGCCACTTTCGCTCCTCATCCAGTCTGAACGTAATATCTGGTGTTGCCTGGGTAACTACGACAGGAAGCGATACTTCCTGTGACTCTGTGAACCATTCATCCCCACCATATCTGACTCTTATCACTGCCGGAGCATCCTCTTTCGCTATACCGATGGCACGTATCTGTGTATCTGTTAATCGTAGTTTATCAGACGCATCATTCATGACTTTCAAATGCTCAGTATAAAGCACATTCTCTATCTGTAAATGGCTGGCAACATATTCAGCTACATCCAATGTATCACCATATCGCAGTGTAATCTTCTCCTGAACATCCTGTAGCTTCTGAGAAAGCTTCTCAACCCCGACCTGGAATTGCTGCTTTATTTCACATTCCTGCCATTCTTCTGTTTCCTCATCCCATATACAGCCTTGCATAACAGTTGTTATCGAATATTCTCCTGGACTGCTTGCATGAAAAGGAAATTTCTGTTCTGCATTTCCGTCTTCTGTAAAAGTATAAAGCTCTGTCTGTGCTTCATCCTGACCGTCTACCCAAATCTCCACCTGTAATTCCTGATTGTCATTGACTTCTTCCCTGTAAAAGCCTTCCAGAGAAACCTGATACTGTGCTTGATATGTTATGCTATTTTGTTCTGATTGATATTGCTGATCTGTCAGAGTCAGTTCAACTCTCTCATCCCCACCAAGGACATAGCAAGGCGGCTCTGGTCGCGCTGGTTCCTCATTGGAATCATCTTCATCCGAACCTTCATCATCTGAGTCTTCATCATCTGAGTTTCCTGCATCCGAGTCATCTTTCGTTGAACCATTCTCAGTTGAATCATCTGCTCCTGAGTCTTCTGTTTCAGAATCGTTTTTCTCAGACTCATTTTCATCTGTAATGTCTTCTTTTAAACCCTCTCCATCTGAATCGTCCTTTGTGGAATCTCCTTGATTTGAGTCATCTTCCTGCAAACCGTCTTCCTTGGAAACCTCCTGATGCAATCGGTTCGATTCATCTAAATAATGTGGAAGATTCCCCTCTTCCACTGCTGTTACTTTCATCGGTATACTTCCTGCCAAAAGTGTGGCTGCCGTCAGTATACACATAATTCTTCGTATTGTTCCTTTTTGTTCTCTTTTCATTTTTTATAATCCTATACTTTTTCTTGATCGCCGCGAGATCTGACTGTGCTAATCAAAATATTCTATTTTTCCAGGGATTACAATAGCTTTTACGAAGTGTTTATGTTTTAATGAAGGTTATTTTATATGTTTTATAGTTATCAGGGAATTTAATGTATGTTCTTAAATAACAGACACCAAAAAAGGGATACCGCATCTGTCATCTGCAGTATCCCTCTACTCGAACTGTTTTATTAATAATATCATGTTATCTTGTGTAACCTACCTTAAAGCTTGTATAGTACTCTTCTAACAGTTCCTTTAATGTTATCAATGCCTTCATAATGTTTACCTCCTTTAGTGGTTGGATGTTATTTTCTTTTGTTGATTTTAATATAGCATATTGTTTTTGCTATGTGAAATATATATAATAAATGTATAACTATATCTTACAGGTATCGCAAAAGTAAAAACATAAAAAGGAGAATACTATGGAACTCAGACATATTCGTTATTTTCTGGCTGTTGCATCAGAAATGAATTTCACCAGGGCTGCTCAGAAGCTGTGTATTGCCCAGCCACCTCTAAGCCGTCAGATTCAGGAGCTGGAAGAAGAACTGGGAGTAAAGCTTTTTGAGCGCCGTCCCCATGCCCTGCGTCTGACAGAAGAGGGCATGATCTTCAAGGAATATGCGACACAGGTCATTAATCTGGTGAACAAATCCACAGAGGATATCAGAGAGCGCAACCACGGTCTACAGGGTACTCTCTACCTCGCTTCGGTAGAAGGGCATGCACCACGCCTGTATGCTCAGTGGATTGCGGCTTTTCACAAAGAAAATCCCCATGTCCAGTACAGTCTGTGGAATGGGAATTCGGATGATGTCGTGCATCGTGTGATGAATGGGCTGTGTGATCTGGCTATTATTATGGAGCCACACAATGCAGAAGGTGTGGAATTTCTTCCTGTCTATCAGGAGCCCTGGGTTGCCATGATTCCTGCCTCAAATCCTCTGAGTCAGAATCCATCACCTACCATTCGAGCCAGTGAATTACTGCCCTACGAGCTGTTTATTCCTTCCAGAACTTCCCGTCTTGAAGAGATCAGCAAATGGTTTGGTCCGGATGCCAAGCCCATTGTCCGTGGACGTATCGCACATCTGCTCAGTGCCTATGAACTGACCAGACTTGGTGTTGGAATTACGATTTATCCTGCATCAGCAGGGGATATTGCCAATCTGACTGACGTCTGCATCAAAGAAATCGTAGAACCCTCCAATACAGCCTCCTATATCCTCATCTGGAACAAGTACCGCCAGCTTTCTCACGTAGCAGAAGAGTTTCTTACATTCGTTAAGGAACAATAACTTTTCAACCCCTATTTGCATGACTTTGAATAGTTACAAAAAAACATCGAACCTGTTTAATGGTCCGATGTTTTGTATATTGTACTCTGTATTTTGCTGACTGATATGTAACCGTCCATAAGGGCACTGATATCTGTGCCCGCTGGAGCTTCGGTAATGGGAATGCCTGCAAGAGTCAGGCGTCTGCAATCCGCTGAAATCTCTTCTGCATCATAATGATCCCGAAAATACTGCGTCTTAGCAGGAACTGTATCCCACTGAATACCTTTATAATCTTCCAGGCTACAGCCTGGGAAATTCACATTCCATATTTCATGCGGTGTAATGTCCTTTGTCAGAAGTTCTCTAGTCACTTCGCTCCAGTACGCCTGCGTCACCGCATAATCTTCTTTCATATCTACGGAAAAGGCAATGGCTCTGATGCCTTTGCTGATAGCTTCCCAGGTAGCACCTACTGTTCCTGAATAAGCGATCTCATATCCTACATTATATCCCTTATTAATACCGGAAAAGACGATATCCGGTAATTGGTCTTTCATCAGATATTCCACTGCAACCTTCACACAGTCAGCCGGTGTACCGCTCAGGCTGTAGGCTTCCACACCTTCTACAGGAAAGTCTGCACGCTTTCTCAGCTGCAATTCTCCCCTGACTGTAATTCTCTGTGACATGGCGCTGCACTGTGCATCCGGTGCAACAACCCATACCTCACCGAATTCTTTCGTCAGGGCAGCCAGTCTGATAATTCCTGCTGCCTCAATACCATCATCATTTACTACCAAAATCCTCATACTGATTCCTATGCCTTTCCGCTGTTATACCTCATAGAAATTCTGAGGCTCTGGTTTCTGTGGTTCTTCTGCCTTTTGCTCCGGCTCTGCCTTCGTCTCTTCTTCCTTTGCTATCGCCTTGGGATGTACAGACTCTGTTCTAATCTGAATAAGAGGACCGCCGGTTCCGTTGATATAATCACCTGTAATCGTTACTTCTCCAATGTTGTCATCCTTGGGAATCTCAAACATAATATCCAGCATGAATTCTTCTATAATAGCACGAAGTGCTCTTGCTCCGGTGTCTCTCTCCATTGCTTTCTCAGCAATAGCTTCCAGTGCACTGTCTTCAAAGTTCAGCTTCACTTCATCCAAAGCCAGCAGCTTCTGATACTGCTTTAAGATGGCATTCTTAGGCTCTTTTAAGATCTTGATGTAGCTCTCCTTAGTCAGGCTGTCCATTGGACAAATAATTGGCAGACGACCTACAAATTCAGGAATCATACCAAACTTCTTGATATCTTCCACTGTAACTTTCTTTAAAATGTCTTTTTCTTCATCCATGCTGTCTTTTAACTGGGCATTGAAACCAATAGAGGTCTGCTTGCTCAGTCTCTGCTTGATAATCTCTTCCAGATCTGGAAAAGCACCACCACAGATAAAGAGAATATTGCGGGTATTAACAGTCGTCAAAGGCACCATGGCATTTTTACTGTTCGCTCCTACAGGCACTTCCACGTCTGCACCTTCCAGAAGCTTGAGCATACCCTGCTGCACAGATTCGCCACTGACATCTCTTGAAGTTGTATTCTTCTTCTTGGCAATCTTATCAATTTCATCGATAAATACAATTCCCCGCTCTGCACGGTCTACATCGTTATCAGCAGCAGCCAGCAGCTTGGAGATTACTGATTCGATATCATCACCAATATAGCCTGCTTCTGTCAAAGAGGTAGCATCTGCAATGGCAAGAGGTACATCCAGTAATTTTGCAAGTGTCTTTACCAGATAAGTCTTACCACAACCAGTAGGACCCAGAAGCAAAATATTGGATTTCTCTATCTCGATATCATCCATTGTTCCTGTTGCGACTCTCTTATAGTGATTATAGACTGCTACAGAGATTACCTTCTTGGCATAATCCTGTCCTACCACATAGTCATCCAGCTGTGCCTTGATACGGTGTGGTGCTGGCAGATTCTTTACATCAAAAGCTGCATCTGCATTTTCCTTATGCTTCTTTCTCTTTAACTTCTGACGGTTTGGAATGCCACCATCACCCTGTAAATCTGCAATATTTACAAAGCTGATATTCGGGAAACGCTTGCCTTCCTTCTTATCATTATTCATGTTACTGGTACTGTTTAAAAGTCCCTGATAATCAAACTGACTGACTGTATCCATCGTCTTATGCATACAGTCTGAACATACGGAGATATGATTAGGCAGCTTGAACATTCTGCCAGCCTTGCTCTCCGGTCTTCTACAGATGAAGCACACATCCTCATACTCTGTATCCTTATCGTAGTCTTCCTCTGTTGTTTTCTCATCCTTTGTCTTTTCTTCGGATGTTTCATCAGACGATTTTTTGGAAGCTTCGTCCTCTTCTGATATATCTAAAATATCCAAATCATCTTTTCTATCCTGATCTGACATATAAATACCCATGCCTTTCTATAATTTCTGCATTTTACTGATTTTTTGCACCCAGTGTGACACTGAATGTCTTTTCCTGGTAGTTGCCTGTACTCTGGCGCATTACGGTTACATCTACAGTAGAACCTGCCGCATAATATTCCAACACGCCCTGAAGCTGAGACATGGTAGTGATTGTCTCACCGTCAAAGGCAACAATAATATCACCTTTCAGAATTCCTGCACTCTCAGCTGCCGAGTTCTCCAATACCTGCGCTACATAGACACCCTTAGGCATATCATACGTAGCTGATACGTCACTGGTTACATCTGTTCCAGAAATTCCAAGGAAGGAACGTTCATTGTCGGATACCTTTCTCTTCGTCTCATGCTGCATCAGTTCTTCAATAACAGGCTTCGCTGTGGTTATGGGAATAGCATAGCCCATACCCTCTATCACATAATTTGCTATTTTATTGGAATTGATGCCGATAACTTCTCCCTTGACATTCAGGAGCGCACCACCTGAATTACCAGGATTGATTGCTGCATCTGTCTGAATTAAATAACTGGTGTTATCATCTATTACTACCTCTCTGTTCAATGCACTGATGACACCTGTAGTAACAGATTGTCCATATCCAAGGGAATTACCAATGGCAATCGCCGGTTCTCCTACCTGTAAGGCATCAGAATCGCCCAGTGTTGCAATTGCGATCTGTCCTCTGGTGCTCTCTTCAATATCATCCAGAAATACAGTAATCACAGCCAGATCATTGCTGGAATCAGTGCCTTTTACATAAGCAAGCACTTCATGATCGTCAATAAACTGCACACTCAGTTCATCACAATCTTCAATTACATGATAATTGGTTACAATCAGTAACTCATCATCCGTCTCACCGACAATGATACCGGAACCGCTGGCTTCTTCCTGCGTAGTCTCTCCATACCAGTCTGTACCCGAATACAGATTCGTAATGGATACAACACATGGCATTGCTGTCTTCACCACTTCTGTCACATCAGTTACAACTGCGGTCACTGTCTGTGGCTCCATCTGTGGAATCTGCGTTACCTCGTTGGTTCCCTCTATATCAATATCTCTGGACTTTGGCTCAATCCCTGATGATTCACTGCTCTGTGAAGCACTTTCTGTTGACTGTGTCTTGCCCACACTCGCCTGCATATCTTCCATCTGTGAAGCCAGATCATCCATCTGCTCCTTGACAGAGGCAATCTTTGCCTGATTCACATCAAATCCAGACAATTCATATACTACATACACACCAAGCCCTGCAAACAGACCAAATATAATACCGCTTACAATACTAAGCACCATTCTCTTGAATACAGGATGTTTCTTTTTTACCTTAACCGGCTTCACCTTACCATAGTTCACAGTCTGATTTGCCGGACCGCCATACAGATTACTATACTGCTCTATCCTTGCATAAACAGGCTCTGCCTGCTGCTGTTGCCCATTCCCCTGCTGTGAATTTTCCAGCTGACCATCTACCGATGCAGCCCCATCACTGTATACATTTCCATCCTGTCTGTTCTCGTTTTCTTCCATAGCTTTGTTTCCTCCTTAGAGTTCCCATACACTTCACACTTAGAATCTTCGTCAATTCCCGAATCTAAGGTATTTTTCTCCACGTCTTACACACCATCTCTATATCTGTAATCTATATCCCTATAAATGATTTTGGAGTCAAAATCCTCTAACTAGATGCCAACGGATTGTTCCGTACTATGTGCTCCTACAATCCTACCCGCTACTTGCATATCGTAGAACTGACTTTCCATCAAAAACTCTCAGGTTCTGCGAAACGCCCATTTCAAGTAACAGAATTGTACCTGCCTTCATATTGCATAAGCAGGTACTCTGCAGCCGTCGGTACTTAGTGCGCATAGCCGCAAGGCATATGCACACTTACGTACCGCTACCGCTGCAGCGTAGCGAGAGCGGACCTGCGTTGCAATATGAATGCAGGCACAATTCGTCCCACTCACTATACTCACGTTTCGCAACAATCCCCTTACTCCACCGTTACGGATTTTGCCAGGTTTCTTGGCTTATCTACATCGCAGCCTTTTCCTACTGCTACATAATATCCAAACAACTGAAGTGGAATAATCGCCAGTGAATTTGCAAAATATGCATTGGTCTTTGGAATGTAAATTACATAGTCTGCCGCTTTCTCAATCTCTGTGTTACCTTCTGTTGTAACTGCCAGTACGAAAGCACCTCTTGCCTTAACCTCAACCATATTGCTCAATGTCTTCTGGAAAAGGGAATCCTGTGTGGCAACTGCTGCTACCAGTGTTCCTTCTTCAATCAGTGAAATTGTACCATGCTTCAATTCACCTGCTGCATATGCTTCCGAATGAATATAGGAAATTTCCTTTAATTTCAGAGAACCCTCCATGGAAATCGCATAATCAATACCTCTTCCGATGAAGAATACATCCTTTGCTCCTACATAACGGTTGGCAAATCTCTGGATTCTCTCTTTATTAGATAAAAGCATCTCAATCTGTGCAGGCAGACGTTTCAGATCTTCCAGAAGCTCCTGGAAAGTTGTCTCATCCAGCTTGCCTCTTACTTTGGCAAACTTCATAGCCAGCAGATATAATGCGATCAGCTGTGCACTGTATGCCTTGGTAGTTGCTACTGCGATTTCAGGACCTGCCCAGGTATACATGACATTGTCAGCTTCTCTGGCAATAGAACTTCCTACTACATTTACGATACCCAGTACCTTATGTCCCAGCTTCTGAGACTCACGAAGCGCTGCCAGTGTATCCGCAGTTTCACCGGACTGACTGATAACGATGACCATAGTACCTTCTTCCAGAATCGGATTACGATAACGGAACTCACTTGCAACATCCACTTCTACCGGGATTCTTGCCAGACCTTCTATCACATACTTGGCTGTCACACCCGTATGATATGCAGAACCACAGGCAACGATAAAGATCTTACGGATTGCCTTGATCTCTTCATCTGACATATTCAACTCATCAATGACAATATCGCCATCTTTAATTCTTGGCATTAATGTATCTGTTACAGTCTTTGGCTGTTCGTACATTTCCTTCAACATGAAATGCTCATAACCGCCTTTTTCCGCTGCATCAGCATCCCACTCAATCGTAACAGGCTCTTTGGTAATCTCTTCTTCATCAATTGTATAGAACTGCATACCATCTGCACGAAGACGTACAATCTCCTGATTCTCGATAAAGTATACTTTTCTTGTATATTTAAGAATCGCCGGTACATCAGATGCAATGAAACAGCCATCTTCGTTCTGACCAACAATCAAAGGACTGTCCTTACGTACTGCAAATATCTCATCTGGATGTTCAGCAAACATAATACCCAGTGCATAAGAGCCCTGTACTCTGTGCATAACTTTAAGAATCGCCTCTAATGGGTTGCCTTTATAATAATAATCAATCAGATGTGCCACTACTTCTGTATCTGTATCAGAGACAAAATGATATCCCTTAGACTCCAGCTTGGCTTTCAGTGGCAGATAATTCTCTATAATACCGTTATGTACAACGGCAATTGTTCCCTGTTCATTATAATGAGGATGGGAATTCACATCACTTGGTGCACCATGAGTTGCCCATCTTGTATGTCCGATACCTACTGTTCCGGGCATGGTTGCTCCCGCATGTGTCAGTTCTTCCAATACCTTCAGTCTTCCTACAGCCTTGGTGATCTGAATCTTCTCACCGTCAAAAACAGCCATACCAGCTGAGTCATAGCCTCTGTATTCCAGCTTCGCCAGACCTTCCAGAATGACAGGCGCTGCCTGCTGCTTACCAATATATCCAACAATTCCACACATAGTTTACTTTCCTCCTGTTATCTATTGCTGTTTCCAATAATTCCTGTTGCTGGTACATTTCATGATCATGCCCTGCCCCAGTGATTTATAATGTATTCCCATCTGATATCCTATATACTTAAAACCACTCTGTACGATCAGATATGGAATCTGCTTTCTCATACCAACCTCTGCCAGATGTCTGGCAGTCTTCTTTACCAACTGTACTCCCTCACTCCTGGAAGACACTCCTGCAAATACCTCAGGGTGTTTTGCCTGTGATACACCAAGATCAAAGTTCCTTCTAAACTGCTGCATACAGCTGTAATTATGGGAATGATAGACCTGTGCCTGCGCCTGATATGCAATGCGATAGCCTGCCTCCACAGCATGCCCTGCATATATCATATCTTCATTAAAGATCGCCCTTTTCTCAAATCCCCCCAGCATATCAAAGATATTACGGTTATATGCTGCGCATACATTCGAGCAGAAAAAGGTCTTAATTCCAAGCTCGGCAATGTCGTCCTTTGATTTTATACGTGATTCTTCCGGATAATTAAAGCTTCTTGTATATTTCTCTATCTCCCTGCAATCAGGAAGCGGAAGCTGTCTTGCATAGGCTGCTGCAACCTTGGGCTGCTGCAATGCCTCTACCAGATGTCCGATCAGAGAAGCATCCGCTGGAATCGCATCCTGTGTCATGCAGACAAAAATATCTGCATTAGAATATGCAGTCGCCCGGTTTCTGGTTCTTCCATGGTCGAATTCCTTGCCTGATATATGATGCACTTCTATATTGTTGTATTTTTCAAGAAAACCGGTTCCATAGAAGCGTTCATCAAAATATTTCTCCTCCGTATTCATGAGAATCAGCTTCTGTATCGGATAATCCTGCTTCTCTATTGCCTCAATCAGCTGCAGCACTCCCTTAGGAGGCTTATAAGTCAACACAATCACGTCTACTGTATGCTGCATGATATCTATCTCCTTAATCTGAAAAAGGGAGTCGTATAAGCGACTCCTTTATTCTTTACTTTATTGCCCCGAATAGTATACCCCTGTATCGCTTGCGATCTTGCTGCTACAGGTCTTTACTGTACTGGATGGCTCATAATCCTGCTCATCAAAGAACATCTGGTGGAGCAGTTTTACATTATATTCCAGATCCTGTGGAATAACAACGCTCATCTTACGTACACGTCCTGTCTGTACACTTCCATCAAACGGGAAGGACGCTGTCTCACCAATGGTATAGCCTGTAATGCCTCCCAGAAGCTCAATAATCTCTGACAGATCAAGAGACGTTGCAATCTTTGGAAATACTGCATTTGCAATATTATTGAGGGTAGCAGGATTCAGTGTCATTGCCTTCTTGGCTACCTTCTCGATAACGGTACGCTGTCTCTGCGTACGGGCAAAGTCATTACCTACATAACGGATACGGCAGTAAGCTGTTGCCTGCAGACCATTCAGCTTCTGAAGACCTGCTGTAGTTACCGGTGTATAATCAACCCCTGCTGTTGCCACATAGTTCGGTTCACCGTTGGCATTCAGAGTACCATCCTGCTTACCTACCATACTGATCTGATAGCTGTTCAGGTGAGGAATCTCATTCTCCTGTACATCAATTTCGATACCACCTACTGCATCAATTACATCAATCAATCCATCAAAACCGATGGTTACGAAATCAGTAATATTCATATCCAGATTCATATTCAGCATGGCAATCGCCTGTTTTGGACCGCCCTTTGCGTAAGCAGCATTGGCTTTGTTATAGGAATCTGTACTTAAATTCAAATACGTATCACGAAGTACTGATACCATCTTGACTTCCTTTGTATCCTGATTAATGGAAGCAATGATAATCGTATCTGTTCTGGTACTCTTATCCAACTCTCCATCACGGGAGTCTACACCGAAAAGTGCAATATTACGATAGCCCTTCATGGCACCGGTCTCTGTTGCTTCCTTGACCTGTTCATTGATCTCTACATCCTGATCATCAATGGTAACGATCTGAATCTGGCGAGCCTTCATTACACCCCAGAATACAACTAACAGAATCAACAGAACGAAAATCTCTATAATGAACAGAACGATCTTCCTGCGCTTCTTCTTGGCAGCTTTCTGTGGGTTCACCGGCTTATGATTTTTCTTCGGCTTTTCCTTGGAAGATGCCGGTCTTCTATTACCGGTGGATGCACTGTGTTGTGATCTTCTCATCTCGTCCTCCGGCACTCTGCGGGTTCCCTGACCTGCTTCTGAACGGTATGCAGTCTGGGACTGGGCAGTACGGCGGGTTCCATTCTGTGCACCTGTCTGGGCAGAACGATGTACAGAACCATTTGGCGCAGACTGAGAGCTTCTGCGGGTCGTACCTGTAGTGCCTGTCTGGGCAGTGCGGCGGGTTGTTCCTGTATTAGATGCCTGACGATGTGCTGTATTGGATGACACACGTCTGCCATCCCCCTGTGCTGAACCCTGTCTGCTGGCAGGTCTTCGGTTGCTATCCTGATAACGATTATCTTCCATTCCGTATTTTCTCCTAATATGCGTTCTTATTTACAAATCCTTTGAAAAAGGTCAGAAACAGGATCTTCATATCAAATCCCATTGTCCAATTCTCAATATAGTACAAATCATATTCAATACGTTTACGAATCGAGGTATCTCCTCTGTATCCATTTACCTGTGCCCATCCGGTCAGTCCCGGACGAACCTGATGTTTTATCATATATCTTGGTATTTCTTCCTTGAACTTCTCTACCCAGAGAGGTCTCTCAGGTCTTGGACCGATCAGACTCATGTCTCCCTTCAGTACGTTAAAAAACTGCGGCATCTCGTCAATACTGGTCTTGCGCAGTATTCTGCCGATAGGAGTGACTCTTGGATCATTCTTGGTCGTCCAGCCCTTCTTCTCTTCCTCTTCCTTCTGCACTTCCATAGTACGGAACTTGTACATCTGGAATGGTCTGTTATGAAGCCCCACTCTCTCCTGCTTATAGATAAGAGGTCCTCTGCTGGTCAGCTTGATTCCAATGGCAGCGATCAGCATTAATGGGGAAAAGAGAATAATTGCCACAATTGCTCCAAACACATCCACAATACGCTTCATCAGCATATTTGCAGTATTGGTCAAAGGAACACGTCGTATATTAATGACTGCCAGTCCTCCCAGATCTTCCAGATACGGACTGCTGGGAATGACTCTGTTATAATCGGGAATGAACTTGGTATGCACACCGGATTTCTCACATATATTAACGATATCCTCCAGTCTGTCATAATCTTCCAGCGCCAGAGTAATACCGATCTCATCCATGTTGTTATCCGCAAGTATGGCAGAAAGCTGGTCGATCTCGCCTACCACTTCCACACCTTTATATTTGGTTCCCTTAGGAATCCTGTCATCCAGAATGCCGCATACCACATAACCCCATTCTGGATTTTCTCTGATTTTATCAATATATTCCTCTCCGGCGCGGGAATATCCCACCAGTAGAATATGCTTGATATTATATCCTTTTTTTCTAATATAGCGCAGCGCAAAGCGTACGCACTTACGCATGAATATCTCCAGAACAATATTAATTCCAAAGAATACTGCGATCATACCTCTGGAGAAGTCAGGCAGCTTCACCGCATAGAGAACCACCATGATGGCAAAAAGCCCCACGGTATTGGCTTTGATAATATTAAAAACCTCATACTTGGTCTTCGCCGTTCTCTTTGGCGTGTACATGTCAAAGACATTATACAGGATCAGATATCCAGGTATTGCAACAAATAATACCGAGAAATAAATCTCCCTTGCCAAAACACCAGTACCCGGTTCCATTTCCACAACAGATCCGCCAAGCCACAGAAACCAAGCCAGCAGATAGGATACCGTAATGACCAGTGCATCCAGAAGTACAAGCAATCTATTAAAATATTTTTGATTGTCTTTTATCAATTATATCACCTTTTGACTCGCTTTTGCACTACTAAATCCATATTCTACATTATTTCCTGTAAAAGTACAACTTTATTTTCGTATCATGCGGATTATATTGCACCATAACGCACATTGAATCCGTATATATGTCATGAGCCTTGACGGAGCAAAATGCACCTTCTGGCTGCGTCCTTTGGCACTTGCAGACAGCTTAAAGCCTTCTGCCACACCGGCTGCGTATTCCCTGCCCATTCCTTTTCGTATGAAGAAAAGCCATTTGACCAGGTAGCCCACCAGCAGAAACGGCAGATTTATAATAATCTGCAAGAAAGGCATATTTTTATAGATCAGATAGATACTGTTCCTGGCTGCCAGTTTTGTCTTGAACGCATTATATCGGGAACCGGAGGTTGCACTTCCTGCATGATATACGATCGCTGCCGGAGCAAAACGGTTCTGATACCCGCATAACTGCGCACGATATCCTACATCAATGTCTTCCAGATATGCGAAATGGTTCACATCGAATAATCCCACTCTCTCAAAATATTCTCTTCTGTAGATTGCAGCGCCACCACAGGCTGCAAAAATATGGTCTTCTTTCTCATACAATGCCGGAGCCTTGCCTTTTCCTCTGGCAAAAGCCCATCCAAGTGCACAGTAGTAATCGCCTGCATCATCCAGCTTCGTTGTATCATGAAGCGATATCAGCTTGGCGCTGGCAGAGAAAATCCGTGTATCCTTTTCTATTGCCTTTTCCAGCTCATGAATGAATGCCTTGTCGGCCCTCGTATCATTATTCAGTAATATTACATAAGGTGTTGTACTTGCCTGTATTCCCTGATTCACAGCTTCACTGAATCCGGTATTTGTTTCATTACAGATCAGCTTCACCTGTAGAAATTTCTCCTGCACAAGCTCCCTGCTGCCATCTGTGGAAGCATTGTCCACCATAATGACCTCAAACTGCGTCTGCGTTCCTGCATACAGGCTGTCCAGACAGTCTTCGATATAACGGATTCCATTATAATTTGGAATCACTACCGTCGATTTCACCATATCGGCTCCTCCCATTAGAGCTTGCGTACTACCTCTGGATCGAGCAGAAGTCTTGCTCCTTTTGCCTGTAATTTATGACTGAGCTTCTTGTTGAGCCGCTCCAGCTGCTCCGGTGTCAGCTCTCTTATCCACTGTGGAAGCGGAGCCGATGTATACGCTGTAAAAGTACATTCGTACGGATGCCCTGTCACTTCCTCATACACATCAAAATACGCTTTGTTGACTTCCAGATTGCGAATATCCAGATAGTTCACATTCTGATACAGATCCATGCGGTTCATATAGCCCGCATAGACTCTTGGCTGTCCTCTGTAGCATCCACTGGCGATCTTGCCCGCATGTACAACGAAGCCTCCCACTGCGGCAAGGTCTTCTCTGTGAATCAGCACATCATTGCGGTAAGCAATACGATAAAAGCCCAGATGCTTATTATGTCTGATATCTGCTTTCCAGCCCATGCGGAAAGTAAAATCAGCCAGTGCCTTTCTGCCTGCCTCATAAGCATACATCTTGCTCTGTGGATTATCCGCCGTTGAACCTTCATGGCATCTCCAGTGATACAATACCTTAGGAACATGACAGATATAATCCTCTACTCTTCCAGAATTGGAATTCTCTTTTTCTTTCAACATCAGACTACTTACAATACGAAGCACCAGATCATAATCCTGTGCGCCGTCATACTGCTTACGAATCTGCAATTTCTGAATCCAGGCTGTCTCCACAACGCATAAATGACAGATATAATTATTGGTCAGAAGCAGGTCAAGATTAAAGTCCTGCTTAATATGGGGATCATAGAAATGATTGCCCTGTGCATCACATTTATCCTCATCAGAATAAAGCAGTACGGGCTTCTCTTTGCCCTCACTGACAGCTTCCGTAATCGCCCTTGCCATCTCATAAAGGGCATCCGGTGTCAGTATATCATCATGATCTACCAGTCCGCAGTAATCACCTGTGGCATAGGCAAGCGCCTGATTGGTATTCTCTGAAATCCCGCCATTCTCCTGTAGTCTGACATAATGGATTCTGGAATCTTCATACTGTGACATCACAGCAGAGACCTCCTGCGTTTCGCTGCCATCTGCAAGAATCAGCTCCCAGTTGCCATAGGTCTGTGCCAGACAGCTCTCGATCAGATCTGTCAGATGATTTCTATGTGTCTCAAAAGCCGGTACAATAAGTGAAAAACTGATTGGTTCCAGAGTTCTGTCTTCTCTTTGACGCTTCAATTCCCCTTCTTTTGGGGTCTCATACGTATAGTCTGCATAATATCTTGCAGTCATACGCTCCCAGGCTGCAAGAGCAGCCTCCCTGTAACCGTTCTTTTTGCTGTAATTGATTGTTTTCTTAATATTCTGTACTATTGACATTCGTTAATCCTTTTTCTCCAGGAATATTTTTCTGGTAACAAAATTGTATACCATAACAATGGCAGTCGCAACTACCTTGGCAGCTGTATAAGCCAGATTATAATTCAACAGCTTCTGCAGCCATGCCACATTACCATAAACAGGTCCTACACATATCCAGATAATCAGCTGATTCAGTCCCAGTCCAATGATACTTAATATGATAAAGATCACGAACTCTGCCTTACGGTTCATATCCTCTTTGCGTTCAAATACAAATTTAAAGCTCAATATATAGTTCACAATAACGGAGATTGTGAAGCCTAAAGCTGATCCAGCCATGGAACCCAGTTCAAAGAACTGCTCTCCGGCTGTATGCAGAATAATATTCAATACAATAATACCGATCAGATAGTCAATAAAAAAGCAGACAAAGCCTACCACTCCAAATTTTAACATCTGCTCTATCAGTTTCTTCATAAGCGTGTAACCCAAGCCTTTCTCATATCAAATGGAATCGGAAAGTATGAGCCTTCCGATTCCATCTGGTCTTTTCTCTTATTATGTCTCTATTCTTTAGTCTAATACAGCCTTCACTTCTGCTGTTAATGCTTCTACCTTGTTCTGTGCATCTTCCAGGCTTGTGCCCTTAACGCCCATGTAGAACTTGATCTTAGGCTCTGTACCTGAAGGTCTAGCACAGCACCAGGAATCGTTGGTCAGATCAAAGTAGAGAACGTTGGACTTAGGAAGTCCTGTAGGATATGTCTTGCCTGTTGCAAGCTCTGTGATCACATCCTTCTCATAGTCACGTACTCTGACTACATCCAGATCGCCGAACTTCTTAGGAGGATTGCTTCTAAGCTTGTCCATGATCGCTGCGATCTGCTTGGAACCATCAATCCCCTTTAAAGTGATAGCATACTGTGTTTCCTTATAGTAACCATACTTCTCATAGATCTCAAGCATCATATCATATAATGTCTTACCATGCTTCTTGCACCATGCAGCTACTTCACACAGACACATAACTGCAACAACTGCATCCTTGTCTCTTGCATGAGTACCAGCCAGACAGCCATAGCTCTCTTCCAGACCAAATACATAATTGTTGGAACCAGTCTGCTCGAACAGCTTGATCTGCTCGCCGATATATTTGAAACCTGTCAGTACTTCAATTCTCTTTACGCCATAAGCTTCTGTGATAGGAGCTGTCATATTAGTTGTAACAATAGTTGTTACAAGTGCAGGATTCTCAGGCATTGTACCTGTTGCGGTTCTTTCTCTTAAGATATATTCTGCAATGAGCATGCCTGACATATTACCTGTAAAGGACTTATACTCGCCGCTTGCTGTATCTAATGCATATACACCAAGTCTGTCTGCATCAGGATCTGTAGCCAGGACGATATCTGCATTCTTTTCCTTTGCAAGCTTCAATGCATATGTAAATGCCTTAGGATCTTCAGGGTTAGGATAATCCAGAGTTGTGAACTTAGGATCAGGATTCTCCTGCTCAGGTACTACGTATACGTTCTTGAAGCCAAGCTCAGAAAGGATTCTTCTGACAGGCTTGTTACCTGTACCGCATAATGGTGTATAAACGATCTTGATATCATCTGCTACTTCCTTGATGACATCAGGATGAATGATCTGCTTTTTAAGCTCTACCATGTAAGCATCATCAATTTCTTTGCCAATTACCTGATATAATCCTGCATTGACAGCTTCCTGCTTGTCCATGGTCTTTACTGTATGATAATCTGTTACATTCTTAACTTCAGCAATGATTTCCTTATCCTTAGGAGCTGTGATCTGTGCGCCGTCCTCCCAGTATACCTTGTAACCATTGTATTCAGGTGGATTGTGGCTTGCTGTAATGACAATACCGGAGATACAACCTAATGTTCTCAGTGCAAAGGACAATTCAGGAGTAGGTCTCAGTGATTCGAATACATATGCCTTAATGCCGTTAGCAGCCATACACAGTGCAGCTTCGTCAGCAAATTCAGGAGACATGAAACGGGAATCGTATGCAATTGCAATGCCCTTCTTCTGTCCGTTTGCCTTGATAATATAATTGGCAAGACCCTGGGATGCCTTTCTGACTGTATAAATATTCATACGGTTAGTTCCTGCGCCGATGACACCTCTCAGACCGCCTGTACCAAATTCCAGTTCTTTATAGAAACGTTCTTCAATCTCTCCCTCATTGTTACGAATGGCGAGAAGTTCATCCTTCGTTGCCTGATCGAAATAATCGTCATTCAACCAGAAGTTAAATTCATCCATGTAGCTCATTTCAGTTTACCTCCATATTCTCTCATTCCAGCACACACCTTGGCACATACCGGATTCTGGATTGTGAAAAAAATATTTTTCCAATCCTATGATAATTAAATCAAAATTATGGTAATTTTTCAAGGAAATGTAGTAATTTAATCAAATTTAATCTATTTTTCGTCTATCTCATCCGGCGTTTTCAGGGAATAATCGCTGTAATTTAATGAGAAGTTCGGGTTGTAATATGGGTCTCCCCTGTCTATCACTTCCTTCCATTTCGTTCTGAAATGAGCAGCCTCTTCATTATACCGCTGTGCCTTGGCTGCATCCTCGATGTCACTGCCTCTTGATGCTGATTCATAATGATACAGCTCCGCAAAAGGCGTAAATACATTCAGATAGCCCTGTTCTCTCAGACGGAGACAGAAATCCACATCATTGAGTGCGACCTTGAAGCTCTCATCCAGCCCGCCCAGTTCCTCATACAGACTCTTTCTTACCATAAGGCAGGCGCCTGTAACCGCGGATACATTCTGTGCATAGCAAAGTCTGCCCATATATCCCAGATTATCATGGTTGATCTTATAGTGGGTATGACCGGCTGTCCTGTGCGCTCCCAGTCCGATCACGATTCCTGCATGTTGTATAGTCAGATCTCCATAATAGAGCTTGGCTCCAACAGCTCCCACATCCGGGCGCTGTGCATACATCAGCATATTTTCCATCCAGTTCATGGTAATGACCTGTGTATCATTATTCAAAAGCAACAGATACTCACCAGTTGCGAACTTCGCTCCATAATTATTGATTCTGGAATAATTAAAATCACCTTCATAGGTAACAACTTTGATCCTGTCATTGCCCTCCAGTGTCTTATAGTAATCAAAAGTCTGCTGTTCACTGCTGTTGTTTTCTATGATAATGATCTCATAATTGTCATACGTAGAGCGCTCCTGAATTGACTGAATACATCTGCGCAGATCATCCAGATGGTCTTTATTGGGAATCAGAATGGATATCTTGTCTTCCTTTAATATCTCATATTTGATCTCAAATATCGTTTCAAATGCTCTGGTGCTCTTAATCTCAAAATTCTTAAAGCCACAACGAGTCAGGTGATCCGCCACAGCTCCCTTGGCAGCTGCAATTGCATAAGGCTTTGCACTGATATCGCTTGCCACGCTGCCCTTATGGGATCTCCAGTAATACATAAGCTTCGGCACATGCACGATGCACTTGGCGTTGGAAGTCAGGCGCAGTATCATATCATGATCCTGGCTGCCGTCAAACCCGCTTCTAAACAGCTCTGTTCCTTCCAGTAATTCTCTGGAAAAGACACTGAAATGGCAGATATAATTATTGGCACGCAGATTATCAATGGAGAAATCAGGCTTAAAATGCAGTGTAATCATATTGTCGATACTGTCACCCTTAAAAGTCGTTTCATCGCAGTAAATATAGTCTGCGCCCTGCTCATTGATAACCTTCACATATTCAAATAAAACTGACGGATGCAGGATATCATCATGATCGAACAGACCAATGTATTCGCCTGTCGCCAGCTTATAACATTCATTGGTATTTCCGGCAATGCCCTCATTCTTTACAAGCTTATGATATACAATTCTTTTATCCTTCGCAGCATATTCCTGACAGCGTGCTCCTACTTCTGCGTGCTCATCATCAGAACCATCTGCCAGACACAGCTCCCAGTTCTGATAAGTCTGATTCAGCACAGACTCTATCATCTCATTCAGGAATTGCAGCGGGGTATTATACAAAGGCACAAGAATGCTGATCTTCACCATGCGGTCAAACTCCGTATCACGCTGTCTTGCTGCCTCCTCTGGTGTCGGGAAGCTTGCTGTTCCGTGAAGCTTTCTTGCCTCCTGCTCTCTTTTCTTCTGGCGAAGCTTTCTGGCGATTCCCTTAGGGCCGCCCAGATTACGTAGTCTGCGATAATTGCGCAGTCCCCAGTGCATCGTCTGTCGCAGAGGTTTGCTTGCTTTCCACATAGGGTTATTCTTGATTCTGTCCAACTGGAACTGCAACGTATCTGCTTCATTCTTGGCATCTGCCAGTCTTCCTGCCAGAGAAGCACTTCTTGCCTTTTCCTGTTCGTATGCTTCCTTATAGTAAGAAGCCTCCTCCTGGGGCGTATTGTATTCTTTTTCCATGATCTTCTAATCCTCCTGCTGCCTGCATCTGTGCCAATATACCTATGGTATAGGAGCCCTTGGGCAGCTTCTCTTTCTCAATCAGCGCATGTATGCCGCACAGCGCGACTCTCTTCGTGTGTGCATCCTGTGCAAACAGCGGCTCTACATCCTCTCTCAATTTCGCATAAAGCGGCACCTGATATACTTCTCCGCTTTCCTCATGCTTTAGCAAAAGCCATCTGATCAGTAATGCATTATCGTGTTCCCTTAACACATACCAGCCCTCTATCTCTATGGTGTCCGTTGTCATTTCCACGCTGTCTATCTGCAGCATGGACTGGTTCTCACCTGTCAGCTTACGAATCCAGCGGTTTTCATGCGCTTTGGGAAGCTTCTGGCTTAGCTGTGGCGTTACCTTATAATCACAGGGAAAACGATATTCACAGGAGTATTCCACATCCTTCTTCCACTGTACCAGATTCGGGCTGTAGAACGGGTCCTGATGAAGCAAATTCGGGTGCTTCTGATAAAGCCGGTTCAGCTCCTGCGCAAGGCGCTGCTTCTTTGGCTCCGTATCATCCTGCCCTCTGCTCACTGATTCATGATGCAACAGCACAGCTTCATTGCATACCACCTGTAGATAGCCCTGCTCATACAGTCGAAAACACAGCTCCACATCATTATAAGCTACTGCAAGCTCTTCGTCAAAGCCCTGTATTTGCCTGAACTTCTCTCTGTTCAGCAAAAGGCATGCTCCCGTGACTGCTATCATATTATAATTCACCAGATTATGCCCATGATACATGCTGCCTTCATCCATAAGACCAGCCAGCTTATGTGCTGGACCAATTCCCATATTGGTAATGCCTACATGCTGGATTCGGTTGCCGGACTCACCCTCAGCCGGTGGATATAAAAGTCTGGCTCCCACAGCACCGATATGGAACTGCATTGCCAGCTCCATCATCTGATTCAGCCATTTTCCCTCGATAATCTCTACATCATCATTAAGAAATAACAGATACTTTCCATTTACCTCTTCTGCTCCCTGATTGCACATGGCAGAGAAATTAAAAGGCTGTGGGCGATACAGATAACGAATCTGTCTTCCATGCTTCTTTTGTAACTCATTTATTTGAGAAGTTATCCACTGCCTGTTCTCTTCTGTGCTTCCATTATCCACAATTACCAGCTCATACTGGGGATATTGTGTCTTTTCCAGTAATGTATGCAGACAACGCAACAGCACCTGCACATTGTCCTTACTGGGAATGATGATGGATACCAGCGCTTCTTTCGTTATTTCTTTGCCATGGAACTGTCTCCACCAGTTCGTATTGCGGATTCGTTTCCATTCCATATGCCATCCCGGCAGCTCTTCTATCCTCTCAGGGTTGCCATTGGTATAAAGTACTCTGGGAATGCGACAGATATTCTGGCTCTGTCCTGAAGCATATACCATAAATTCATAAATACTGACACCCTTGTCATTTTCCTGTCCTGTCTCCCAACACAGCTGCCTCCACATTCTGCGTGCCCAACCGGCTCTGATTGCGAAGATACTGCCATAATAGAAGAAGTTCCTAAGTGTATCCGGTGAATATTCCGGCTTGAACCAGGGCTGGCAGCGAAGTCCCATCACATCTCCTGAAATCTCGCTGTCTTCCTCCAGAATGCGCGTTTCAAAATAATCTTCATCCGCATACAGAATATTTGCCCCACTACTCTGATAGTGAGCAAAGACTGCCTCTGTTCTGTCATCTGCAATGCCATCATCTCTTACAAAAAGCCATAACTCACTGTCTGTATCATCTGCCTTGCCTCCTACGTCGGAAGCTGCCGTTTGACCAGTACCTGTGATGCCACCTCTTTCAAGGCACTCTATCCAGGATTCCTCGCAGGAGAAAAAGGGAAGCCGCACTACCTGCTTCCCTTTCTCCACATCACATTCTGTATGCAATTCCTGCTCCTGCTTCTTCAGCCATTGCAGATAAGGTCTTCGCTGCTCTTCACACAAAGCTTCGTAAGATTTCTCTTCCATGATTTCCGTCCTTATGTCCTGTTTCCCATTCTGAGAACACCAACTTATTACTCGATTACCAGCTGCTTCTCGGCACTTCGATACATTCTCTGTCTGGAACAGCCATCTTTTGCCGTCAGCCACAGATCATACGTACCTGCTGGCAGAGAGCCCTCAAAGATCCAACAGCAGAAGCCTGTCATTTCCACATTGGTCTCATCCGGCAGAATTGCCGCCACATCCTTACGATATCGCTTCATGATCGGCATTTCCCATACTTTGCCCTTTTCATTTACCAATAGCAGCTTCATCTTATATCTCGCATTATCCGCGCCTGGTATGTAAGCCCAGCCTTTAATCAGATAATATTCCTTTCCCTGATTACCGGCATGCAGGAATTTCTCTTTGCCGCAATCCTCTACCACGATCATGATTGCCTGATTAACACGCTTCATATTCGGCAGGGAACTGCTTTCCTTTACCTCATCACGATAACCGGTAAGATCTGCAAATTCATAGCCCTCCAGCCAGCGTATCTCGTACTCTGGTGCACCTGTATTACGGATTGTTCCATTATACGGATCCTGGGCATAGAGTCTTGGATGTCTCCTGTACAGAACATCCTTCTCCTCCATGAGACGCTTGAATTTACCCTCATCCTGCATATCATCACCACGACTGAGTGATTCATGATGATACAGCACCACATCATTACGCTGTACGTTACATAAGCCTTTTTCACACAATCGGAAACATAAATCCACATCATTATAGGCTACTCTAAGTCCTTCATAGAGACCACCTAATGCTCTATATACCTTAGTCCGCATCAAAAGACACGCTGCTGTCACACCGATCATATCGTAGACCAGCTTATTTCTGCCGTAATAATAGGACTGCGTATCCTCCAGACCCTTGAGCTTGTGACCCGGTCCAGATATGGTATTGGTCACACCTGCATGCTGAATCAACGTAGAATTGGGATACAAAAGCTTCGCTCCTACTGCGCCTACATGGCGGAGCGAAGCCTGTCCTACCATTCTATCCAGCCAGTCCGCACAGTCTGCCAGTACTTCCATATCATCATTTAACAGCAGCAGATACTCTCCACTGGCTTTTTTCGCTCCGAGATTACACATCACAGAGAAATTGAAATCCATCGGTTCATACAGATAAGTGAAAGCACATTCTTCCTGAAAATTCTGTAATGCCATACGAGCCTGTGCTGAACTGCCATTATCTACTACAATAATTTCATAATTCGGATACGTGGTATGCTCATATACAGAACGGATACACTGCTTCAATATCTCCACATTATCCTTGGATGGAATAATGATACTGACTAAGGGTGATTCCTGTACTTCATAAACAGGATATGAGATTCCTGTCTGGTCATTTACGACCATCCGTCCCTGTAAGCCTCGTCTCTCCAGCGCCATCTCACGAATAAAATCATACTCAGTTCCCACGCCGATCAGATCCAGCGTACTCATAACCTGTGCTTCCACAGTGTCTCTATCTGTTCCTTTCCAGAATTTATGGAAAAGAATCTTTTCAATGTGTCCGGCTCTCTTACCCTGCTCTGTGACTTTTAACACAAAATCATAGATATTGAGTCTGTAATCATCCATACCGAGCCATTTCAGCTCTGCAAAAGCCGTTCTTCTGACAGCAAATACATTGCCAAAATACAAATAAGAGAACAGCGTATCCGGTGACCACATGGGCTTCACCCAGGGAGCCATACGATGCTTGAGTTCATTATCCGGCTCAGCATCTTCTCCCTCCGGTAAATACCAGATATCCTCATCTCCATATACCACATTGATATCCTGATGACTGTCAAAATATTCTATGACCTCACGAAACGCATGGGGTGAGATCTTGCCATCACTGGATACGAACAGAATAATATCTTTCTTCAGATCATCCAGTGAGAAATCTTCTCCGCACTGTTCAAAATAGACTACCGACAGAGACGGATAAGACTCTTCTTCCTTAGAATCCGTACGCTCCGTTTCCCGAATCCACATAAGATACGGATCTGTCTGACAATGCAGTGCATTGCGATATTCCTCTATGCAGTCCTGATATAATTTGTCCTGTATTGCTTTCTTGATTCTGTTGATCATATCAGACTCCTTCTCAAATCAATCTCCCATCTATTATCCTAGCGAAAGAAACGTTTCAATCCGTTTTCCTTAGGTGTTACTGCCTCAATCAGTGTTGCCGTAAGGCTCTCTGGAAGCTCCACGACCTCAAGTGTCACATCCAGTCTGTCTGCACCTTCACAGGCAAAGACAAGATTCGGGTCTTCTGTGTCAAATATAACACAGTTCTCATTAGCCCAGGCGCCATTTACTGTCATGTTATCCTTCGCAAAATGCTGCTCTCCTGCCACAATGTCCCTTACGGTAACTGCACAGCGATAGGAGCAGGGATCGATTCTGATCTGTTTTACTCCACAAGGTACATCTACAGTGAAATGCACATCCTTTTCTTCTGTGAAACAGTCATGAATCAATATGGAGTTCTCCTGGCTAAAACCTTCTCCATAATCGTAAAATACCTGAGAAACGAACTTTGTAGAAGCATATACACAATATGCTTCCATTCCCGATAATTCATATGCCTTGAATCCAATCAGCTCACGCATGGCGCTGACGGATGCTCTGTCTCCAGTCACATAATGCTGGAAATCCTGCTCATCCTGAATCGCCTGCTGCTTCTCTTCTTCTGTTAAATGCAGGATATCCTGCATCAGAAGTGTTTCACAGGCTTTTCTGCCCTCTCCACCCAGCAGATAATTGTAAAAGGCACGAAATGCAATGTCTTTTGCCGGAACTGTTCTGTCAAAAGTCCATTCGTAGTCGATAACATGCCAGGTATCTCCATCTACCAGAATATTAGGGAAAATAAAATCAATATTGCTGACATTAGCTTCTTCATTATATGACAGCCAATGCATATATTCTTCAATTAATTTACGAAAGCCCTCCGCATCCTGTTCATCCAGTCTCTCATCCAGCAATTCTTCCAGTGTCTTGCCCGGACAGAATGGGAAAACGATGCTCTGTGGAGTTCTCTTACATTCATTCATCTGAATCTTCGTTCCCTCATATCGTTTGGACAATGCTTCATACGCCTGATAAGTATGCACAATATGGGCATTGGCATCTTTATCATTGGGCTGCTTCTCCACCAGGAATGTACCTGCTGCACTCTTGTGAATCAGGGTTCTGATTGCCCAGGCTTTCGCCCTGTCATTAGAGAACTTGGCATAGACAGTCTGTGGTTTCTTACCGATTAACAGAAGATAGGAATTGGAGAATAAAGGAAATTCTCCTTCCTCTATTACCTGATCAAATACCTGTTTCTCATCAAAAAGCAATACTCTGTCTCTGTCAAAATTGCGAAGATTGTTAGACAGTTCTCCCTTCTTTGGCATATATTCATCTGAATAAATCGTTGTCGGAAATTTATAATCCGGATATGGATAATAAAAGGCATACTCACTGATTCCTGTCTTATGAAGAATCTCTTCCAGACCTCTTCTGGTAAAGGTTCTGGCAACGCCGCCTGTATGATATCCCTCAATACCTGTAAAATAAGTGCCAAGATGATCTTCTCTACAGCCCGCCCAGTATTTCAGTCCAAATTTGTTTTCAATGGCAATAACCAGTCTGCCGCCGTCTTTTCTATGGCGGTTACAAATGCTCATGAAATCCTCATAGGGTGTCTCTCCACCAATATAAGCGCGTCCATATTCAAATACGCCAATCAGCAGAACATAATCATAGTCGCAGGACAGATGTGGCTCCACGTCCTTAAAATTACCTACCATAATAGTAATGTTATCCTGCTTCTTATTACGGTATGCATTGACCAGGCTTCTCTTCTTGGATAAGTCAATACAGGTCACACTGCCTACACGTTTTGCTAATGCCCCTGTGATAGCGCCACAGCCTGAACCGATTTCCAGTACTTTATCTGTCTTCTTAAAAGGCAGCCAGTCTATGATATTGGTTCGAAAAGGTGAGAGGTGGTAGAAAAATGGCCAGCTCTTTCTCTCTTCGATGATTCTTGGAAATTCTTCTTCCTCATGCTCCATGGCAACCTGAAGCAGTTCATCTTCTATATCTCCATCGGAGTAATGATCTTCTCCGGGATAGTATGTCATATCCAATACAACATTTCCTATTTTCTCTGTCATGGAACTCTCCTTTGCATTTGATGATTCCTGTAAAAGTTGGGTTTGGTGAGTGGGACGAATTGTGCGGACTTACTCGGCTTCTTTTACGATGACTTTGGAATCCATGTCGTAGAATCCGACTGTGTTCTTATCTGAAATAACGGTCAGGTCAAGGGCGTCATAAAGTCGGTGGTATACCTGGAAGTCGTTGCCGTCGTAGCCTGTGACGCCAAAGGACAGCAGGTATTCGCCGCCTTGCAGGGACATTTTCTGGGTAAAGGTAATGTCTTTTACTGCACCTGCTTTTACGGGTTCCAGAAAGGCTTTTTCAAACATGGTGTTGGTACCGGTGATTTCTGTGCCTTTTACTGTCTTGATGGAAAAGGCAAAGATTGGTGCGGGCAGATCTGCCATAAAGCGCACTTTCATGTGAATCGTAAACTCTGAACCCTTGATAATGGATTTGGACTCTGTACCACGGTCATCTGTCATGTAGAACTGTTCAATGACCGCTTCTTTTGTACCGTATTCCAATAACTTGGAAGTATCCTGTTTGGCTGCCTTTTTCTGCACGGCTACCTGAATCTGTTCATTATTGAGCAGACTGCTCTCTGACTTGGATTCTGGCAATTCATACTGCCCTACCAGCACACGCTTGTAATCATCGATCATTTCCTTGGGAGAGCCTTCTCCCAGCTTAACGCCCTGATTGAGAAGCACTACTCTGTCACAATACTTGGATACGCTGCTCAGATCATGACTTACGAAAATGATAGTCTTGCCCATCTTCTTGAACTCTTCAAATTTATGATAACATTTTGCCTGGAAGAATACATCCCCTACAGACAATGCCTCATCAACGATCAGAATCTCCGGATCAATATTAATCGCTACAGAAAAAGCCAGACGTACGAACATACCACTGGAATAGGTCTTCACCGGCTGTTTCACATAATCACCGATATCTGCAAAATCCAGAATATCCTGCATTCTGCTCTCTATTTCCTGTTCTGTGAAACCATTCATGGTGCCATTGAGATAGATGTTCTCAATACCTGTATATTCCTGATTAAATCCGGCCCCCAGCTCCAGTAATGCCTGGATTCTGCCGTTTACTGTAAGTGTACCTCCTGTTGGATTCAATACACCTGTTATAATCTTTAAAATCGTGGATTTACCGGAACCATTCGTACCGATAATTCCCACGCATTCTCCTTTTTTTACCTGAAAAGAAACATCGGAAAGGGCAAAATGTTCCCGATATTTCTTCTTTTTCGTCAAACCAAGAGCCTCTACCATTCGGTCCATTGGCTTGTCATAGAGCTTATATACTTTACTGATATGGTCAACTGCTATTGCAATTTCTTCCTGTTTCTGTTCCATTCTATCCCTCACTAAATTAATGGTAATAAGTGACTATAATACATCTGCAAAATGTACTTTCAGGCGTCTGAATATCAGCGCACCGATACCAAAGAATACGGCTGTCACAATCCAGAAATACATCGTAGAATAGAAATCTTCCCAGAACCACTGATGTTCAAACATCGCACTTCTGTATCCATTTACAATATAGAAAAGAGGATTGATCTTCAATATTCGCTGTACGATTTCCGGCACGGATTCAATCTGCCACAGAATCGGGGTTGCCCACATACCAACCTGCAATGCAATATTGATAAGCTGTGTCAGATCTCTGAAAAATATAACAATCGCACAGGTAGAATAACTGACTGCCAATACGAACATAAACAGACTGAAACTGTAATATATGATCTGAATCAGATAGATGCTTGGGCTGTATCCCATCGCAAAATACACGACCAGCATGAAACATACAAAAAAGCAGTGTGTAAATGTTGCGCCGATGATTTTAATGATAGGAATGATACTGATCTTGAATACTACTTTTTTTACCAGATAGGCATATTCCAATAATGCTGTCGTTCCGTTATTAATCGCTTCTGTGAAATAGAACCAGGGCACAAGTCCTGCGGTCAGCCAGATTACGTAAGGTACCTGCAAAGTGCCTGCCATCAGTTCAATCTTACTGGACATGATATAATCAAATACGAACCAGTACAGAAGTACCGTAACAACAGGCTGAACAAATGCCCAGATGCGTCCAAAATAAGAACCTGCGTATCTGGTCTTAAAGTCGTTCTTAGCCAGCTTCCAGATCAGCTTCCTGGACTGCCACAGTTCTACCGGTAATGTTACCAATCTGTCATAGAAACGATAAAATACCAGCATTGCTGCTACGATAACAGCACAGGCTATGATTTTTTTCACATTTTCCTCATGCGGATCAGCCAGTGGATTGTGATGCACGACCAGAATCACCATCATAATCAGAGCCACCAGCGTTACCACTATGATATTTCTTGTCTTAGAATTACTTTTCTTCATGTAATGCTACCTATCTATTGAACTCTTTGATACCGCCCCACTTGGTATCCTTGTCAGACAGTGTAAGCTCCATTCCTTCTGGAATTGGCCATTCTACACCGATATCAGGATCGCTCCAGAGAAGTCCGCCTTCATCATTTGGATGATAGAAGTCTGTACACTTATAGCAGAATTCAGCATAGTCAGATAATACCAGGAAACCATGTGCAAAATTCTTTGGAATAAAGAACTGCTTCTTGTTCTCTTCGGAAAGGAGCACGCCAAACCACTTACCGTAAGTCTTGGAACCTTCTCTTAAATCAACAGCGACATCATATACTTCGCCCTTGATTACACGAACCAGCTTGTCCTGTGGGAACTGCTTCTGGAAATGTAATCCACGCAGTACGCCTTTCTTGGATGCAGACTGATTATCCTGTACAAATACCTGATCAATTCCTGCTTCCTTGAAATCGCTGTAATTATAGGTTTCCATGAAATAACCTCTGTTATCCCCGAAAACGGTAGGGGTAATGATCTTTAATCCTTCTATTTCACATGTTTCAACTGTAATCTTTCCCATGATTCTTCTCCTATTTTTATTCTCAATTTGTCCTGCTCTGCACATTCCTCTGAGTTATATTCAGAATATAACTTACATTTAAGTCTACCCGTCCTTCAATGCCTGCTACACTGCCACTGGAGGTATACTGCCACATGTCATAGCGTCCTTCGTACTGTGGGGTCTGACGGTATTCAGCAAGCCATATTTTATACGCATCCAGATCTTCTACATGCAGATTGTTTCTATACCAGTTACAGCTTGCATATACACCAGCCTGGTAGCCTGCATTCTCGATGGTTCTACAGAAAGATTCGCACACCATGGTTCTGGTATCTGCATCCAGTCCATCCGCACGACCGTTGCCTCCTGCACCTTCTGTATCAATAAATACCGGATAGTCCAGGGTCTCACCGCCAAGCAAAGTAACTACCATACTGGCTTCTTCCACTGCTTCTACCATAGTTGTAGCCTGTGTAAAGAAATAGATACCTACCTTAACACCGGCTTTTTTTGCATTCTGCAGATTCTGCCAGAAATAAGGGTCTTCAATCAGCCATCCTGAACTGGAACCACGGTAGCCACAACGAATGATCGCATAGTCTACGCCCTCTGCTTTCACCACATCCCAGTCAATCTCGCCGTTCCATTTGGACACATCAATTCCAAGCTCTATCGGCTTGTCCTGGCTGTCTGTATCCAAAAGCGCTGTATACTGACTGTCGTCTCCATCTACTTCATCAGATTCTGTATCTTCTATAGAAGCATCTACCTCTGACTCAGAACGAATCAGATAGGATATATCCTCTATTGGCATGTAGGAGACCATTGCTTTCACACGCACATCCAGAGATGGGGAAGTACAGGTGTATTCTCCTGCATCAGCCAGAGTGATCTCATATTCTCCCGGACGTACACCTGATATATAGATCATACCATCCTCATCTGTATCCTGATAGTTTCCCAGATCACCCACAGATAAGACAAAAGGATATCCCTCTACCGTCTTTCCATCAGCATCCACTACCTTAATACGAATGTCTTTTTCCACGGAGGTAGCCAATAATGTCACATCTGTATCATTCTCGGTCTGTGTTCCATCTTCCATTGCTTTCTCATATGTATTTTTTTCATGATCAAAGAACGTTTCATCCTGTAAAAAGGCTGACAGATCAGCGCCTTTTACCATGCCGTCTTCTTCCAGCGCCCCTTCAGTTTCTGTCGTCTGCTCCTGCCTGGCTGTGCTGCCGGTCGATACAAAACGTTCATAATTGAACACCACAATAACAGCCGCCACGAGAACCATAATTCCCAGCATCGCCAGTATTGTAAGTCTCTTAATTTTAGAGTCCATTCGCAACCTCTACCAGGTATTTGCCATATTCTGTCTTCATCAGTGGCTTAGCCAGTTCCAGTAACTGCTCTTTGGAAATATAACCGCACTTGAATGCAATTTCCTCAATACAGGAAATGTATAATCCCTGTCTCTTCTGAAAAGCACATACAAAGTCTGCTGCATCCAGAAGTGCATCATGATTACCTGTATCCAGCCAAGCAAAGCCTCTTCCCATGGTTTCTACAGTCAGAGTACCTCTTCTTAAATACTCATTGTTAATGCTGGTAATCTCGATTTCTCCTCTTGCAGACGGTTTTACATTCTTGGCGATTTCCACTACATCATTGTCGTAGAAGTATAAACCAGGAACTGCATAGTTGCTCTTTGGATGTTCTGGCTTTTCCTCAATGGAAATAGCCTTGCCATTCTCATCAAATTCTACAACACCATACTCTCTGGGGTCTCTTACATAGTAACCAAAGATTGTAGCACCGCTCTCCTTGGCAGCTACTTTACGGAGTAACTTGGAGAAGCTCTGTCCATAGAAAATATTATCTCCCAGTACCAGTGCCACGCTGTCTGTTCCGATGAATTTCTCTCCAATGATAAAGGCATCTGCCAATCCTCTTGGCTGCTCCTGCACCGCATACTCCATATGAAGTCCAAGCTGCTCACCGGTTCCGAATAATTCCTGGAATACCGGCAGATCTCTTGGTGTAGAAATAATCAGAATATCTCTGATTCCTGCTAACATCAGTGTTGATAATGGATAATAGATCATAGGCTTATCATATACCGGCATGATCTGTTTTGAAATAGCTTTGGTCAAAGGGTACAGTCTGGTTCCTGAACCACCTGCTAAAATAATACCTTTCATTGTTCATCCTCCCTGTTATTTTTATTGCTTTTCACTCTTTTTTCAGTAATTCCGGACACGTCAAATGGGAACGCGCTGTTGTAACTAAACAACATTCACGTCCCCGTTATCCTCATACTTTATTGATACATTTCTGCGTAATACTTCTGATAGTCACCGCTGGTTACATGTTCCATCCAGTCTTCATGGTCAAAATACCATTTGATTGTCTGTCTGATACCGTCTTTGAACATGGTCTCCGGCTCCCAGCCGATCTCTGCCTTGATCTTGTCCGGTGCAATGGCATATCTTCTGTCGTGTCCCTTACGGTCTGCCACATAAGTGATCAAGTCTTTGGATACCAGCTTCTTTCTTGGATCAGAATCCGGAAGCATTTCCTGTAAGGTCTCGATGATGATTTCGATAATCTCAATATTCTGTTTCTCATTATGTCCGCCTACATTGTAGGTCTCGAAGAGTCTTCCCTTCTCCTGTACCATATCAATAGCCTTGGCATGATCTTCCACATAGAGCCAGTCACGGACATTCTTACCGTCTCCATATACAGGAAGCTTCTTGCCATGAAGTGCGTTGTTGATGATCAATGGAATCAGCTTCTCCGGGAACTGATAAGGTCCATAGTTATTGGAACAGTTCGTAATATTCGCCGGAAATTTGTAGGTATCCATATATGCCTTTACCAGCATATCTGAAGATGCCTTGCTTGCTGAATATGGGCTATGAGGCGCATAAGGTGTTGTCTCATAGAAATATTCTCCATCATTCTCCAGTGAACCGTATACTTCATCAGTAGAAACATGCAAGAACTTCTTGCCTTCCTTGAAAGTACCATCAGGCTGCTCCCATGCTGCCTTGGCACAGTTAAGCATAACTGCGGTTCCCAGTACATTGGTCTGTACGAATACTTCCGGGTTTCTGATACTTCTGTCTACATGGCTCTCTGCTGCGAAATGTACCACTCTGTCTATATCATTCTCTGCGAAAATCTTAGCGATTGCTTCTTTATCTGTGATATCTGCCTTAATAAAAGTATAATTGCTTCTGCTCTCAATATCTTTCAAATTCTCCAGATTACCTGCATAAGTCAGTGCATCCACATTGATGATTCTGATGTCATCCCCATACTTTTTGAACATATAGTGGATGTAATTAGAACCGATGAATCCCGCACCGCCTGTTACCAAATAAGTTTTCATTCAGAATTTTCCTCCGTAAATTTACTATATACTAACGCCCATTTTATCCCGAAAAGGAAAAAATTGCAAGCTAATAGGAAAGATAGCTTAAATTCAAGTCTACTTTGCCATTGATTCCACTGATCGTACCCTTACTGGAATACTGCCACATATCATATCTGCCACTGTACGTAGGTGCTGCTGCATACTGCGCTAGCCATATCCTGTAATTACCTACAGACCCCATACTCAGCTTCGTTTCAAACCAGGACTTGGATGCATAGATACCAGCCTGATAGCCTGCGCTCTGCACGGTCTGGCAAAAGGCATTGACAACTGCGGTTCTGGTAGCCACATCTATCTTATCTGCCCTGCCTCCACTGGACTCTGTATCAATGAAGATAGGATAAGTCAGCTTATATCCCTTAGCGAGACTAACTGCCAAGGAAGCTTCCTTAACTGCCTCTACTTCATTGATTGCCTGTGAAAAGACATAGATACCGACTTTCAATCCAGCTGCGGTCGCACCCTTAATATTGCTCTGGAAGTTCTGATCCGTGATCAATGCACCAGATGAAGAACCACGATATCCACAACGGATAATGACATAATCTACGCCGGAACTCTTTACTGCATTCCAGTCGATACTTCCATTGTGTCTTGAAATATCAATACCGAACTTAGAACCATTGACAGATGTCTGAATTGCACCATCACTGCCAAAATTGTAAGTAACACCCTGTATGATCTGTGTTCCTGTTACCGGCTTACCACTCTTATCATAGAAGTAAGTCTTACCGTTAATAGTCTGCCATCCTGTATAAGCATATTGTCCCTCAGTCTTCATATAAAATTCACTGGCTGTGAAATAATCTGCATAAACAGCTTCTCTGTAGGAACCGTCTGCGTTCTTGACATATAACTGGTTGCCATTTTTGTCTTTTAATTTCGTGGTGGTGTCTGATGCAGCATTACTTCCTACGGTAATTGTACAGCTTGCCGATACTTCCTTACCTGTAACAGCATCCTTTTCTACTGTAGTAGCTGTAATTTTCACACTTCCCTGTGCCACTGCTGTTACCAGGCCAGTCACATCTACTGTTGCAATCTTAGTATCTGATGACGTCCACTTGATTCCCTGGTCACTCTTATAATTGGTAACAGTTGCCTTTAATGTCAACGTTCCACCCACAGCAAGCTTTGCTTCTGTCTGGTCTAATTTGACTCCCAGACTTTTTGCTTCATTAATTGTAATCTCCGTGCTTGCCTTAATGGTCAGCTCATTACCATCTGTGCCTTTTACTCCTGTGACCTGCCCTGTAATAGTTACTTTACCAGCCTTCACGCCAGTTACTGTACCATTGTTATCCACTGTAGCAATGGTTTTATCAGAACTGCTCCAGCTTATCGTAGGGAAGCCATCTGTCTTAGGCTCTGTGCCACCATTGTTCATGGTATATACAAGCTTGGAGGGCTTTACTGTCACCGTCTGACCTACACTACAAGCATCTGCTGATCTTGTAATTTCCAGTGTACCGGAAGAGATTGCTACTGCGTCTACCTTCACTGTACAGGTTGCAGAGCCCGTGTCTGTAGTTTCAGTCGTTTCTATCTTAGGGTCCTGATCTTTCTTTACTGTCGTGGTCTTTTTATAGGTATAACCGGTTACTTTGTCAGGAGCATCCAAATCATCCTTGATTGCTTCACACTTCTTCTGTTCTTCTTTCTCTAATGCCTCATACTCTTCTACTGAAATTTTTACTTCTTCTGTCTTCGTCTCCTCAATCGGTTCCTGTTCCGTCTTTGTAGTTGTTACAGTCTTTCTTGTGACTGTATAAGTAATGGTTGCAGTTCCTGCAGACTTTGCTGTTACCTTACCACCATCTACTGTCGCTACATCTGTATTGGAAGATTCCCATTTTGCAGTATAAGTATACTCTTTCGTTACATTGTCTTTTTCTTCTTTGGAATCTGTAAAAGTAGTTCCTGTCAGTGTCTCACTGCTGCCGACATACAACTTATCTATACTGCCCTTATTCAGGGTAACACTTAATCCATCGAAAAGATAAATACCCGTGCCTAGTCTTGACGAAGTAGACGGGTCCTGAATCAATGACTTATCCACAGGCAGATAACTCTCCGATCCACCGATCAAGGTCTTGGAAGACTCTACCCACTCTACTGTATCTGTCAGCTTTACTTCTTCCTTTACAGCATCTGCTTTCTGCGTATCTTCTGCTGCCACATTGACCTGTGCTTCAGATTTTACTTCATCCTGCACATTGATAACTACGAACTCTACTTTATCCTTGACTGTAACCTGCTGTGCTGTAGTCGGGAACTTATACTTATCTGTAGAGGTAATGACCGCCTGGAATTTACCAGCCTTGATATTATCCGCATAGATAATACCATCCATATCCTCATCTACTAACACAAGCTGCTTACCCTGGGAACTTGTCAGCGTTACTTCAAATGCAGTTCCTGTAATCAGCTGCCCTGTTGCCGCATTGGTAAATCGAATTTTCAAATCCTTCTCAACAGATTCAAAATTTACACTGACCTGCACATTTTCCTCATCTGCTGATTCTGTAGTATATACTACATCCTCTGTCTCCATGGAGCTGTCTTCTACCGCATTCAGTCTTGCATCTGCCATTGCCAGCAAGCCGCTTTCGCCAACAATACCAACACTGCTCAATTCTGTTCCTACAGGAACAATTGCCTGAATCTGCTCATCTATATTCTTACTTGCAAGCACCATACTGCCTGCTACAATGGCACCAACCAGCAATACTACGCCCGTACAGACAAGTATTACATCAAACGGTGTCAGATTATGTACAAACTCCCGAAGCACTTCTGTCGTAGCTGACCAGTCAAAAGACTTTCTGCCATGAGACTTATTCTTATTATGATGCTTCTTTGGCTGATGACTACCTGCTGATGTATTATCCGTTGGTGCATAACCGGTATCATATGCATCCTCGTCCCATCCATCCTCTTCATAGGACTCTTCCTCATAGTAGTCATCATACTCATCGTCTGCATCTGCAAATTCTGACGCATTATCATACTCAGTCTCATATGCGGACTGATCTTCGTCTTCTATATAAGACTCTGCTTTCTCTGTATATGGATTCTCGTCAGGATATCTATCTTCATCTACGTAAGCGGAGCCAACTGTTTGCTGCTCTGTATTTTCTGTCACAGCATCGTATTCAGATGTGTATTCTACATCTTCTTCATATCCTTGAGCATACTCATCATCATACACCGTTTCATCTTCATAAAAAGCCTCATCATTTCCAGCTTCATCCATGTATTCAGGCTCATTCTCATAATATGCGTCATCTGAGTACTCTGCATCATCCTCATATTCTTCATCCGCATATTGTGCTTCGTCTGCATACTCGTAATCTTCTTCTATATAATCGCCATCTTCATAATATGCACCTTCATCATCTTCCGGTACATACTCCTGATCCTCGTATTCTTCCTCTTCATAATAATCATCATATTCTTTTATTCTTTTATCACCCTTGCGGGCAGGTTTTCTTTTATTCGTGCCAAATAATCCAAATGTCTTTTTTTTCTTCATGCCTTACTCGTCCTTGGACACCCTCCTGTTCTTTCTAATCAATTGTTATACATACCCTTTAGTATAGCAAATTGCATAATTGAATACAATAAAAAACACAAATTAACCACTTATTGCCAAATTCTTCTCTAGGAATAAAACACAGCAATGCCTGCCATAATACATACAATACCTGCTATTCTTCTCTTCGTCAGTTTCTCTTTGAAAAAGGCAAAACTCAGAAGCGGTACTAACACATTACCCAATGACTCTATCACAGGTCCATTCTTATACTCCACTCCACCGTATGCCCACAGGCTGATCAACATAGAACAGACCAGAAGTCCATATCCGCTGATGACCCATATATTCAAATACTCACGAATCGGCGAATCGTATGTCTTCATTGCACTTTTCTTCAACAATATCTGGGAAAAGGAAGCCACAGTGACACTAAGAAACATTGCTGCCAAATACGGATTGATCATTGTTCTGCCTCCTTATCTGTATTGACCAGTACAATACCCACCAGTACAATCGCTACTCCTAGTATGTTTCTTATCGTTATCCTGTCATGGAAGAACAAAACAGCCCAGATCATCGACCACAGAATTGCCATTGCCCGATTGGCATATGCTACTGACAATTCAAATTTCTTGATCATTTGCTGCCATAGCAATGCATAGATTCCCAATAGTATAAACTCCAATCCAAAAAAGAGCAAAAATAACAAGTGTTCTTCTTTATGTCCAGATGCTGCTTTTGCCATAACACTTGATATTGTATATATAATTACTACAGCTTGTAGCTGCAATATGTTTTTCCATTTCACATTCTTCATATTAATAACTGTGTCCTTCCCAAACCCGCGCACATTCTTCTTACGCATATTCACTATTTTGCCCTGTCCTCAGGCAGAATATCTTCTTCATCCAACAAATCCTGATCCCGAAGTACCTCATAATAATTATAATCCATATAAATATAGTAGCCACTTACCAGACCTTTATAAATGTAATTCTGTTCTTCCATGCTTCCCTTCATAGGTTTTATAGAAGACAGTACCACATACGTACAATGCTCCTCTCTGGCACATTGGGCAATCTCCTGCGCATCATACTCTTCTGCTTCCATGGCATCATATAATGCATTTGAGAAATTCCACTGGGTTTCCACAATATTTCTGCCATATGGGGTGAAGATATCTGCTGAATACTGTCGGATAAAAGGCAACAGTTCAGCCGGTATTGCTGCGATTGGCTTATATTTCTCCATTTTCAGTGCATCCGCTACATCAATCACTACCTGAGGCATATGATATGCATTCACAGCTTTAAAGTGCAGTGTATTTATAAAATAAAATTTGCCATTCATGCAGATGACCAATACGGTAAGAATGCATACCAGCACACGACTGATAAGCTTTTTAAAATGGCTGATTGCTCTCACAGCGCTATAGCAAACCAAAATTCCAATTGGAATTGACCAGAATACACGATAATAAATCTCTGCATCTACTTTCATTCCAATCCATGCATAGAATGGGCAACAAAATACAACCGTAATCGCTGTCACAAAATATACAAGTACTGTTTTAATACGCTTGTCCCTCTCTGTAATCCACAAAAAAATCAATGCAATCAGAAACAGCAGAATTAAAAAGCGGTTGTTATTATATAAAATGATATCTTCTATCAACGTAGTAAATGCCGTTTTCATATTACTAATCAGCCTTTCTTCTTTATTTCGCCATCAGATAACAGACAGCAAAAATAAAGCATGGAATACAGCATACCCCCATCTGCAGCAATATCTTGATACTATGTTTTCTCCAGGCAAGCAACAGTGCAGCTACCCCTACCAACGTAGGAATCAGCATAAAAGCCACACTTGTCGCAAAGACCGCTGAAATGATGACCGCACAGAATAACATCCAGATTCCTCTCTGTGGGTGTTCATCTGCCAGATATAAAAAGCACAGGAAAAGTGCAGGGAGAACAATTCCAGCCATAAGACCTTTCCCCTGCCAGGTTCTAGTCATGGCAAAGGTCTCTGCTGTATACAATGAAATATTTCCAAAAGCATACCAGATAGTCATGAAGATCATAAACAACGGTCTATACTCTTCTTTCTTAGGGAACAGTCTTCTGGCAATCTGCCCATATACGCAATACATCAACAATAACCACACTGCACTCAGTACACTATGTGCAATCACCGCCGGGTGTATGCCACTCAGTCTTGACAGCCACGCCTGATAAATCGGTGTCGGTGACAGGGCATGACGTCCATCCAGTGAATACAGATATCCTGTATAATTATCTCTCAGATACATGGTATCAAAGGTGTCTGTCACCACCGCTGTTGCAATATAATAGGCATCATCACCATCATAATACTCCCAAAAGACAGCCACGAACATCTGCGCTGCGATAAGCAAAAATACGACAATCCAGCTAATTTTACAGGATAATGTCCAGTTTTTTATTCCTTTTATCTGCTCAGCAAACTCTCCAAGAACCTTTCTGCCTCTCCATAAAGAAATGCCAAGCAATACACATACAAGAAATGTGTATACTACCACTACCAATGTAAAACTCTGTTCTAATAAAATAAAGGGAACGGCTACCACCTCAAACACAGCAAAGCTTATAAACCAACCGCAAATATAAGCCATTGCGGGAGTTCTTTGAAGCTTATTCATATGTTTGATTGGAATCATTCCCAGAATAAGGGGCACTGCCAGCACCAGGACCAGCAGAATCCCCCAATGAATTATCTGCACGATAACTTATTCTCCTTCATTCTGTTTCTTCTGATACTTCTTATAAAGCAGAGAAGCAATTACACCTGTTATTATACCTATTATCATTCCTCCAAGTACATCTGTAGGATAATGTGCTGCATTATATAGTCTGGATAGGGCAATCAGTGCGGATACCACGATTGCAGTCACTCCATATTTTGCAGGCATACACATTAACATTACAGTTGCTACAGCAAATGCAGAACCCGTATGACCGGAAGGAAATGAAAAATCCGTTGGTAAAGAGCCTAATAAATGCAAATCCTCTAAAACATAGAAAGGTCTGGTTCTCTGTACATTCGGTTTGATCAGCAGATTGACAATTGTAAATTCCACTGCCAATGAGCCAAATGCTGTAATACCCACTTTACGATACCTTGCCCACAATAACAATACAATTACACCAATAATAGCCAATATACCATGATCATTGATTTTGGACACATATGGCATTATATGATCCAGCCATTCTGTTCTTAGATTCTCCTGTATCCACAACAGGATTCCCGCTTCTACCTGATTCAAATTCTCCATTATACACACCACTTTCTTCTTTTATTTTTGACCAAAATATAAAGATAATTCTGCAGCAATATGCTCCCCTAATACAATATTGCCATTATCATTTGGATGTAGTCCGTCATGTAAGTAATAATCACTGGATTCCTGTGAACTGCAATCCATAAATCCCTGATTATATAAATCAATTATGTGGAAGCCAAACTCTTTTGCAATTTTTCGTTGCACATCAAGATAATCATTCAAAGTCGGCTGTGTTGTAACGTCCGAATATGTAGCATTTGAAGTTTTACCTACATTATACATCATAACAAAAAATATTTGTTTATCACTATAATATCTCTGTAACTGGTTCATAAAAGAGCGAACTGCTCCACAATATCCTGCCGTACTAAGTTTATCATCCACATTACCAAATCTCTTGCCATCTGCTACAGATAAGTAATCATTTACACCTGCAAATACTACAATAATATCCGAATTCACATTAGTGACATTTCCAAAATCATCATTCAGAGAATAATCTTCTCCACCATAATTTCCAAACATTCTACCGCCCTTACCATGATTCAGTACATTGGCAAAGTGCAGGTAAGAATTCACATAAGTTACATAGCTTACTCGATTACCATTCTGATCTACTGCTGCAGTTACACCTTCTGTAATACTGTCTCCAATGAAGACAATATTGGTTCCCGCAAAGTTGTATGCATTATTCGCCAGAATCTGTCTGTCCATTTGATTGATTTTTGTTGTCTTATCCTTTGAATTAGGCAGGCTGAATAATAATTCTCTTGCCTCTGCGAAATTAGCCTGCTGTTGTTTTCTGGCTTCTTTCTCTCCTTCTGTCAATCCTGCTGCTTCATTCGGGTGCTCATAAGAAAGACTCTGAGACTCAGTGATGTTCTCTGTTTCCGTTGTTGACATTTGTTCTTCTGTCTGCGTCTGTTGAGTCTCTGCTTCCTGCGTCTGAGTCTGTTCCAATGAAGTCTCCACCTCAGAGAATATTTCCTCCACTTCTACTGTTGATGTATCCGTCTGTTGTGCTTCTTTTGTGCAAGCTGTTGTCGTAACCATACATCCAGCCAATATTAGTGCTACTATTTGTTTTTTCATTTTAAGCTCCTCTAAATTCTAATCTGTCTCAGGCAATCAGCCTCTGCATAGCGATTCTGAGACATATAAAAATCTGCCAGTTCCTCTCTTCTTGTATCAAACATTTCATTTCCAGACATCAAATTACCTGGGTGAAACATTAATTCCAGTTGTGCCTTTTTACGTTGTGCATAATTTCTATATGCAGGTAATAATGTATGCACTGTCTCATATCGCATATCACAGGTATAGAAAATGCCAAAGAAGACTGGTACTGTAATTTTCCTCTTTCTTAAAATGTGTCTGGCATGTCCTTCTCCTGTTTTTAATATGAGCCATTTAATCCAGTTCACAAGCGGAATCTTATATGGCTTATCCTTCGTTAGCATAACCGGCGATAGTGGATCTACAGGAATACGTATCTCTTCTACAATAATACCAGTTTCCTCCAGTACCTCCATCAGTACATCAAACACTATGGGAATCATATGATAATGCTGATGAGAGTCTATTCCTGTAATATTATAATTGCATTTATCAGTTACAGCCTGCAGCTGTTCCATTAGTTCACATTTAAGCTGTTCCCTGAGCATTTCTCTCTTGTTGCCATGCAATATGTAATTCCATAACCATAGCTTTACAAAAGAACAGGAAAACATTCCCTGTTCATCTACCAGCATGCTTACACGCTCAGCTCCGGCTACTGGTCTACCTTCCACCAGATTTATATGAAGTACTCTTCTGATCTGATATTCTGGGTCCGTTTCTTCCAATAACTCTCTGCATTCCACAAGAGCTGGCGAATTGGGTAATACACTGATACTGTTCAATACCCCCTGTTTATAACAATCCAGGATTCTTTTCGACTGTTCAGGTGTCACTCCATAGTCATCCGCATGGAACCAGATGTGTTCTTCTTTATTATACACGTTATTTTGATCCCTTTCTCCCCAGTACGATAAATACTGTCTTAAATAGAATTTTAATGTCTAACAATAAACTCCAGTTATCAATATACTCTAAATCCAGCTTGACGATCTCTTCAAAATCCTGAATATCACTTCTTCCACTCACCTGCCACATGCCAGTCAAGCCCGGTGTGATACTCATACGTCGTCTGTAATAACCATTGTATTGTTCAAATTCATCCTCTGTAGGTGGTCTGGTTCCCACAAGACTCATATCACCTATCAGAATATTAAAGAACTGTGGAGTTTCATCTATACTTGTCTTTCTTATGAATTTGCCTACTCTGGTAATTCTCGGATCATCCTCCATTTTGAACATAAGACCCTTGATCTCATTCTGTGCTTCCAGCTCTTTTTTTCTTGCTTCCGCATCTATATACATAGAGCGAAATTTCCATATTTTGAACCTTCTGCCGTTCTTACCAATTCTGGTCTGAGAGAAAAATACAGGTCCCGGTGAATCAATTTTAATTGCCAGTGCCACAAAAGGCGTAATCAGCAGCGTCAATACACATCCTACCAGAGAACCTACGATATCCATCAGTCTCTTAATCAACAATTTTCTGGAATCCATTGAATTTAATGAAAATGAAATAACAGAATAACCAGCTACTTGCTGTACGTAAGTATTTGGATTTGTCTTACTGAATAAATCTACTCTGTAATGGCACACCAATCCCATTTCTTCAAAACGGTATACCATCTCTCGGATTTCTTCGGGCGCAACCCCCTGCAGTGACAGGAAAACTTCATCAACCATCATCTGACAAACAACATCATATATATTTTTCATAGACGCAACAATCGGCACTCCTGCTATCTCTGCGCCTGTCATATCCACATCATATACAGCTGCTGCCGTGATATCATAGTCCCACGCTTTCTCCTGCTGCAAAGTCTCCAATACATCCTTGGCTGTCATCTCTCTGGTCAGTACGAACATCTTCGTACTGTTTACACTTTTACGATAATAATCCAGCATATATCTGCGGTAGACTATATGTGCTATAAATGTAATTACCGTATTAATGATTGCAAAGATCAGATATACCAGACGAGAGAACTCATATGCCTGCTGTGTCAGATATAATATCAGAACCAATCCCACAACAATAATTCCCGTATAGCGGATGGTATAATACAGCTCTCGTATATTACTTCTTTCAAAGAACCATCGATTACCATCCAAAAAAAGTGTATACATCAAGCATAAAATCAAAATATACGCTCCTATCATGGAATGATAGTCTCTGGGGTACGCTTCCTGCGCAATCAAATGAAATCTGATAAATAATGACAGATAATATGAAACTGATACACATACCATATCAATTAATAAGATACTGTATGTCTCTATCATATTGTTCTTTCTTCTTATATTCTCCATATTGCTCCCTCATATATTCATGGATACTGTACTTTCTGAATTATAACATACCTATACAGGCGTTGCAATCAACAGTATAAAAGAAAAGAATGGTCATACCCGTCTGCACTGATATAACCATCCTTATACTTTTATTTGAATTTATCCATCATTTTAAGGATTTCTTCCAGTTGTTCTTCTCTTCGTTCATTTCCCTTACAGGCTTCATTGATCAAAGATAAATAATAACCTCTCTCATCCATGAAGAATCCCGGCTTGCAATCTGTCTGTTCATAAATATGTAATAACAATTCTGCATCAGGTTTGATATCTTCCTGCTCCAGCAAACGATATTTTTTAATATTTACGCCAATGCAATTTGCCATGTTAATCTGAGAAATATCATTGTATGCCTTTCGTAATCTGACCCATCTGGTATCCTTCTGTCCGTTGATACCTGTCCACTGTTTCAACAGATCACCACCGATCCCCTGTGGCACACCACCGTCCTGTTCCCACTGTTCCCATGCCCATTCACACAGTTTCATAAAACTGACAAACTGTTTCTCATCTTCTACATGTGTCAACTGTTCCAAACACGGAAGTAATTCCTGCTTAGACTCTCCCAAAATCAATGCATCTATATCATAGCCCTTCATCTGCAGCACATACAAATTGTCAAAAGAAATCTTAATCTTACCTGATTCCACCTTACTATACTGACTCTGTGTCATCTTGAACTGCTTTGCCAGATCATTCTGACGCAAATTGCATTCTTTTCTGTACGCAGCAAGCCTCTTGACTATCGCTTCATAATCCATGTTGCACTATCACCATCCTCATTCGAATTGTTATGCCTATACTTTCAAATACTTCTACTCTTTTATTTTACAATAAGATGCAATAATGTCATGTGCCTATTTTTGAATATATTGTTGAAATAATAAAGTTGGGGCAAAATCATCACTTTTGTCCCAACTTTTATTTTATTTCTCTTTCAGTGTATTAATCATATCAATCATTTCTGCGGCTTCCTTCTCAGAAATACGTTCTTCTCCGACGAAAGCTACCATAAACTTACTCAGACTGTTCTGGAATTTGGTCTTTACAAAATCCCTGCACTCAATATGCTCCAGATCTGCGCGAGTATACTTAGCTTCAACAATACCTCTTCTTCTCACGATTACACCTTTCTCCTCAAGGCGAATCAATAAAGTGTTAAGTGTCTGGCGTTTCCATTCCTTCCCCTTATTCTCAGTGAAGTAATCCATGATCTCGCCTGTTTTCACCGGACGGTTATTCGTCCACAAAAAATCCATGATCTGCTCTTCTGTCCTTGATAGTTCATACTTCATAATAAAATCCCACTCTCTGTATAATTTTTTATCCTCATTGCGTTACTTGCCCATAACAGAAATCCTTAAACTCCCATATTGAGCACATATCCAGCCCTTACGTTGCAATTATACATTTTTATTATGATTTTCTCAATACCATTTATTGCATTTTTTTGACAATTATTAGCATAATATTGATAAAGTGTTGTGTATACAGTGTACAATAATTACTATTTATTCATTGTCTTCCCTGGATAACACATCCCAGAAATAATACCTTGGACGTCTCTTCGTCTCCATATAGT
>CAVBMG010000007.1:47709-66966 GCA_963596435.1 Agathobacter sp. | reverse complement strand
TAGAGGTGGTGTACCACAATGACGGGCTATGTGACTATGGAGCATACAGAATAGAGCAGGTAAAGCTGGATGAGGAAGAGATAGAGATTACACCAGATGGGGAAGTGAGCATTCCAAAGAATAAAGTGACACAGCTGTCACATGATGGAACGCACAGAATAGATGTACAGTTAGTTCCAATAGAAAGGTAAGGTAGAGCAAATGATTGATGCGAAGGGAAGATTCATCATAGATAATTACGGGAGAAAGCCGGCATTTGCCAGCTTCCTTCCAGGCATCAGCGGTATCAGCGGGATTCCTCTCTGGTGCTATTATGTAAACAGGGGACAGTGCATCTCCTGCTTTGGATCAGAGGATAAGGATCATTCTATTATGGAATTCGTTCCTGCACATCAGGCATATCTGCATACCGGCAGGATGGGGTATCGTACTTTTCTGAAGGTGAATGGTGCATTCTATGAAGCTTTTGCTGATACGGACAGACAGCAGACCATGTGCATTGACCAGAATGTGCTTCGCATTGAGGAAAAGGCGCAGGATAAGGGAATTGTGACCATAGTGACCTATTATACGCTTCCCGAAGAGAAGCTGGGGGCACTTGTACGTAAGGTGGAATTGCAGAATATAAACAACCAGCCTGTTGAAGTGGAATATCTGGATGGTGCTCCTGCAATCGTACCATATGGTGTGAATCAGGACAGCATGAAGAATATGACACAGACTGCCAAGGCATGGATGCAGGTCGAGGATGTCAGAGAGGGCAGACCGTATTTCAGAGTACGCGCCAGCATGGCAGATTCCACACAGGTCGTAGCAATCGAAGGGGGCAATTTCAGTATTGCCATTGGACATGATGGCAGCAGATTAAGCCCTGTTGTAGACGCGGAAGCGGTATTTGCCTATGATACAGCCTATGAACATCCACACATTTTCCTGGAAAAGGGCATAGATGGGGTGCTGTCTTCCAGACAGATGACGATGAACCGTATTCCCTGCTGCTTCTATGGGGAAAAGGTTGTCATCCAACCGGGAGAGTCCTGTGTCTTTTATGAAATGACAGGGCAGGTGGCAAGGAAAGAATTACTGGATGAATATTTACAGAAAGAACTGAATGCAGCCTATTTTGAGAGCAAGCTTGTAAGAGCAGAGGAATTGACAAGGCAGATTACGGAGTGCATGGACACCAGAACTGCCAATCCTGCTTTTGATGCGTATTGCAGACAGGATTTCCTTGATAATGTACTCAGAGGCGGCATGCCGATTCATCTGGGCGAGAAAGAAATATTCTATGTGTATGCCCGCAAGCATGGCGATATGGAACGTGATTATAATTACTTCCGTCTTTTGCCGGAGTTCTATTCGCAGGGTAATGGTAATTTCAGGGACATTAATCAGAACAGACGGTGTGATGTTGCCTTTTTCCCACAGGTGGGTGATAAGAATATTCATATGTTCTACGACTTCATCCAGTTAGACGGATATAACCCTCTTGGGGTAGAGAAGACCACGTATAGCCTGCCTAAGGAGAGAGTGGGTGAGGCTGCGCAGATACTGGGAATACGCGAAGAAGAGGCAAAGCAGCTCACACATCCATATACCCCCGGTATGGTGGCTTCTCTGTTGGAGAGCAGGGGTGATTATGGGGAAAAGGAATTGACGGAAATGATTGGCAGCATAGTAGATATGTCTGAGAGTCTGGTCACTTCGGATTTCCTGGAGGGCTACTGGTGCGACCACTGGACCTACAATCTGGATCTGATTGAGAATTATTGCAGCATTTATCCTGAAAGAGAGCATCAGCTTCTCTATGAGGATGGAAGCTATGTATATATGAAGCCGGGCGCAGGCGTATACCCAAGGAAGCAGCGCTATGTAGAGACAGAAGAAGGCATTCGTCAGTATCATGCTGTATATCCCATAAAATATAAGGAAAATGAAGGAAAGCTCTTAACTAATACAAAAGGGCGCATCCTTCATACCACATTGATGGAGAAGCTGATACTGCTCAATACGTTGAAATTTGCAACCCTTGATCCTTATGGATGTGGTATGGAGATGGAGGGCGGTAAGCCAGGCTGGTATGATGCGCTGAATGGCTTACCGGGATTGATGGGTTCCTCTATGGCTGAGACCTGTGAGCTTGCCAGAAATCTGGAATATACCATAGATATCCTTCGTAAATATCAGCAGGGTACAGATATCCTAAGAGAACTGTATGAGTTCATGAAGGCTGCTTATGACATCATAAATATGGAAAAGGCAGAGGCAGGAGAAGCTTATTTCCCTGTATGGAACAGAATCAATGATATCAAAGAAGCGTATCGTGACAAGATCTATGCAGGAGTAGAAGGGACTTATGTCAACTGCACAGCACAGGAACTGCTGACGATAATGGAAGCCTTTTACAGGATTGTTATGAATGGAATTGCACATGCAGTTACATTGGGAGACGGGCTGATTCCTACGTATTTTACCTATGAAATGACAGAGTATGCCAAAGAAGATGGAATCAGAGCAGTTGCATTCAGACAACATGTACTGCCGCATTTTCTGGAAGGTCCTGTTCGCTATCTGAAGCTGCGGCTTCCGGCTGAGACTAAGAGAGAGGTCTATGAGCAGGTAAGGAGCAGTCAGTTATATGATAGTGAATTATCCATGTATAAGGTCAATGAGCCATTAGCGAAGGAATCCTATGAGCTTGGCAGATGCAGGGCATTTACACCGGGCTGGCTGGAAAATGAGTCTATCTGGCTGCATATGGAATACAAGTACTTGCTGGAACTTCTCAAATCTGGTCTGTATCAGCAATATATCGAGGACTTACACAAGGCAGCGATTCCTTTCCAGGATGAAGAAAGATATGGCAGAAGCATTCTTGAGAATTCTTCTTTTCTTGCAAGCAGTGCCAACCCGGATGAGAGCATTCATGGCAGGGGATTCGTGGCAAGACTGAGTGGTTCTACAGTAGAATTCATGGATATGTGGCAGCGGATGATGTTTGGACATACGCCTTTTAGAGAAGAGGATGACAAACTGGTATTCGCATTGCAGCCTGTGATTCCTTCCTATCTGCTGGATCAGGAGAGAAAGGTAGAAGCAGTATTTCTTGGAAAAGTACGTATTGTTTACCATGTGGATGCAGAAGATGCAGATTATATACCGGGCAGTTACGAGGTTGTGCAGTACTGTCTGACAGGAGAAAAAGGCAAAGAAATCCATATATATCAGAATCAGATCAAGGGAGAAGAAGCAGAAAATATCAGAGCCGGAAAATACACACAGATAGAGGTCTGGCTGGAAAATAGTATGCAAAAACCATAAACGGAAGTTTTTGCATACGGCAAATTTGTACCTGCGGTCCAAAGTTTGCAGGTTACGGAAAGGTAGGATAGTACAAATGCAGATTTACAGAACCAACGCGAAAGAGAATATTTATATGCAGGAGACAGAGCCGGTGAATCGGGATTATAATTGCATGCAGGCAGTGCATTTATATCCTGAACATACATATCAGACCTGGAAAGGATTCGGTGGTGCTTTTACAGAGGCAGCCGGGTATACCTGGTCAAAACTGACACCTGTATCACAAAAAGAATTTACAGATGCCTATTTCTCACCTGATGGAATCGGATATACATTCTGTCGTATGCATATCAACAGCTGTGATTTCGCACTGGATAACTATGCATATCTGGAGGAAGCGCCGGATGAGGAATGGTCAAAGTTCGACACCGCAAGAGATGGAAAGTATATACTGCCACTGGTACACGCAGCCATGCAGACGAATCAGGATGAAATGACATTTCTGGCATCACCCTGGAGTCCACCAGCCTTTATGAAGACGAACGGCGAGATGAACCATGGAGGCAGCCTGAAAGCAGAGTATGCGCACACCTGGGCGCAGTACATTGCAAGATATGTAAAGGCATGTGCAAAAGAGGGCGTTAAAATATCTTATCTGACAGTACAGAACGAGCCGCTGGCAGTCCAGACCTGGGATTCCTGCATCTATACAGCCAGTCAGGAAAGTGATTTTGTAAGAGATCATCTGGGTCCTGTCATGCAGGAAGAAGGACTTGGAGATGTGAAGATACTCATCTGGGATCACAATAAAGAGCTGGTATACGAAAGAGCGAAGGAAGTGCTGGCAGATCCAAAGACCAGAGAATATGTATCCGGTGTAGCTTTCCACTGGTATACAGGAGATCATTTTGAAGGTTTGTCACTGGTTCAGGAGAGTTTTCCAGAGAAAGAACTTATCTTCACAGAAGGTTGTGTGGAATACAGTCGTTTCGCAGATACCAATGAGGTGCGCAAGGCGCAGATGTATGCACATGATATCATTGGTAATATGAATCATGGAGCTAACGGCTTCATTGACTGGAATCTGCTGCTGGATGAGAAGGGTGGGCCCAATCATGTGGGCAACTTCTGTGCAGCTCCCATCATGGCTGATACACAGCAGGGAACCATTGAGAAAAGACTTTCCTACTATTATATTGGTCATTTCTCCAGATTTATACGTCCGGGGGCAGTCAGAATTGCCTATACGAAATACACCTCTTCCCTGGAAATGACGGCATGGTGCAATCCTGATGGAAGTAAAGTCCTGACGGTCATGAACCCTACTTCACAGAGTGTTGATTTTTCTCTCAAGGAAGGAAATACACAGGCTGGATTCCACATGGAAGCAGAAGAGATTATGACCATTATATTATAAGAAAATCATACGCCAAAGCATGTGTATTCATTTGCTTTGGCGTATATATTTTTGTATACTTATAATTAGATAATTGCGAAACGTGTATTAGGAATGGGACGAATTGTTCAGCTTTAACAATGCAACACAGGCACGCTCTCGCTACACTGCAGCTCGTAGCAGTACATAAGGCGCTAAAATACAGCGCCTAAGTACTGACGGCTGCACAGTGCCTGCTCATGCATTTGTTAAGGCTGTACAATTCTGTATGTATAATGTTGCGTTTCGCAAATGCCTGATACTGTGTAATAGCAATAGGGGGAAGATTATGAGAAAAAGACTAATTTTTGCCTTGATTATAGCAACGTTGATGCTGGGGGGATGTGGTCTGCAAAGGGGTGAGCAGCAGGTCGCATCGCAGACGCAGCAGGAAGACGTCACTACACTTCAATGGTATATCAATTATTCCTGGTTTACGGCGGACTGGGGAGAGAATCTGGTGTCCAAGACGATTACCGATAAGACGGGAGTAAATATAGATTTCGTTGTGCCGAGTGGTGATGAGAGTGAGATGTTGAATTCACTTATCAGTGCGGATAGTCTGCCGGATATTCTGACGCTTGGCTGGTGGGAAGATGAAGTGGGAGAAATGATTCAGAAGGGAATGGTCTATCCACTGGATGAGCTGGCACAGGAATATGATGCCTGTTTTATGCAGGTCGTAGACCCGGATGTTGCCAGCTGGTATACATCCAAAGACGGACATATCTATCAGTATCCCAATTCAGCCTATACGCTCAGTGATTATGAGCAATATGACACCATAGCTTCCAATGAGACTTTTCTGGTAAGAAAGGATATATACGAGGCGATAGGCTCACCGGATATGACAACACCGCAGGGATTTCATGATGCAGTGGTAAAAGCGGCACAGATGTATCCAGAAGTGAACGGCGAGGAGCTGATTCCCATAGGTGCGCATGTATTTACCAAGGAGGGGTGTGATTCCTTTGATAATTACCTGTTTAATTTCCTGGCTGTGCCATATCTGGATGAGCAGGGCAACGCCTATGACAGATATACGGATGAAAGCTTTCTTGCCTGGTTGAAGACTTACCGGAAATTGCGCGAGGAAGGGTATCTGAAGGATGATATCTTTCTGGATAACAGAACCCAGATGGAGGAAAAGATAGCAAACGGCAGATACTTCTGCATGCTGTATCAGAGAACGGATATGGCAGACCAGCAGAAGATTCTGTATGCGAAGAATCCGGGGCAGATCTATATTGCCGTGGATGGACCAAAGAACCTGGATGGAGATGATTACAGGCTGCCCGGTTCCGGGATTAACGGATGGACAGTGACACTTATCAGTAAGAAATGCAAGGACCCTGAGAAAGCAATTAAGCTGATATCCTATCTCATCAGTGATGAAGGACAGCTGATGACCTGGTATGGTGTGGAAGGAATCACCTGGGAATATGATGAGAACGGCAAACCCCAAATGTATCCTGAGGTAGAGCATTTGCTGAATACGGATCGTGTGACCTATGACAGGATATATGGTGCGGATTCCTGTTACTGGATGCTTCAGGATAATGTAAGGGCTGATGAGTGGGGCAGGGTATTGCCACAGCCTCTTGGACAGCTTCAGGAATGGACATTTCCGTATACGGTATATACAGCACAGTATGATGTGGTATTTGATGCACAGGAACAGGAGAATCAGATCTATACAAAGATCAAGAATCTCTGGGGCGAGACCTTGCCTAAATTGCTGCTGGCAGAATCGGATGAGGAATTTGACTGGATTATGGAGGATTTCAAAAAGCAGAGAGAGGATCTTGGATTTGCACAGCTGCAAAAGGCTTCTACTGCGCAGATGCATGATAACATGAAGAAACTGGGAATAGAACAGTAGGAGGCGGCACATATGAAGATAAGGCGTAATAACAGTCTCAGCCGCAGGATTGTGCTGACAATTGTGGCTTTTGTCAGTATCTGTATTGTGGCGGCTGCACTCATGCTGACCAACAATATGAAAGAGAGCATGATCAAAAGTACGATCAGGGATGAACAGGCAAGGCTTGAGCAGGTCACGCAGGCAATTGATAAGACCAATGAAGTGTGCAATCTGGCATCAGAGATCATAAAGCAGTCAGTCAAGATCAATCAGTATATGGAACTGCTTTGCAATGGTAAGGATATGGAGATCATGGAGAAGCTGGACTTCTATCAGAAGGAGCTGACTTCGATTGAAAATATGACCAATTCCAATCCCTATCTGTATCAGGTCAGAATCTATGTGAACAGTGAAAAAGCATCAGAGAAAGCTCCAAGCATCTATCGCTATCAGAGAATGAACAACATGAGCTGGGCAAAAGAGTATCATGACGGAGAATGGAAGCTGGATTATACAGATACGGTATTTCCAGAATATATAGCGACAGGTTCAAAGCATCTGGCGGGACTGATAAGCGTAGTTACACAGGCAGACGGTCAACAGATGTACACCATAGAATGCATAACCTATATGACTAATCTGTTCCCAAATCTGTATGAGGACAGTGATACTTCCTGGAGCGCTTTCTTTGGTGATGATGGCAGTCTGTATTATACAGCAAGTAACAGCAATCCCTGGAATCAGGCTATTGAAGAGATACAGAAAAAGGCAGAAAGTGACACGAATGTCATATATACTAAAATAGATGGAAAACATGTGATACTGGCATATCAGTATGTACCACTGCTGGGAGGCACTTATGTACATCTGGTATCTATGGAAGAAGCGTTTTCGGAGTTCTATCGCAGTCTGATTCCTTATGGAATTATACTGATACTGATTCTTGTGGCTTTTGTAATATTCAGTATTGTGGCAGTGCGTGTAATCATGCAGCGTTTCTATAGAATGTATGATGTCATGACAAGGATTCAGGGTGGGGAGCTTGACCTGACTCTGCCAGAAGAGGGCAATGATGAGATTACGGAGCTTTCCGGTGAGATCAACCGAATGCTTGGCAGGATTCAGGAGCTGAATCAGGATAATCTGGACAGACAGCTTCTTGCAAAGAATGCGCAGATTAAATCCCTGCAGAATCAGATCAATGCACATTTCATGTATAATGTACTGGAGTCCATCAAAATGATGGCAGAGATAGAGGAAAAATACGATATATCCGATGCCATCACATCTCTTGGCAAGATGCTTCGTTACAGTATGAAATGGATGACAGGAACCGTTACAGTTGAGGAAGAAATCACATATATCAGCAATTATCTAAAGCTTTTGAATCTGCGGTTTGATTATGAGATTTATCTGTCACTGAATATCCCAGAGGAAATTTCACACATGCAGATTCCAAAGATGCTGCTACAGCCACTGGTGGAGAATGCGGTGTACCATGGAATAGAAGAGATGGCAGAAGATACGAACATTTATATAAAAGGAATATTGGTAGATGAGGAGAACTGCACCATAGAAGTATCAGATGCAGGACGGGGGATGGATGAAATGACACTGGAAGAATTAAGAAGCAAAATATATTCACAGACCCGTTCTACAGAGGAAAGCGGTCATGGAATCGGCTTAAAGAATGTACAGGACAGAGTACAGTTGTACTTTGGGGAACAGTATGGTATCGAGATCTTTTCCAAAGAGGGATGTTATACGAAAGTGCTGATTCATTTACCAAGAAAGGACAGTAAGATATGAACACAGTGTTGATCGTGGAAGATGAGAAGATGATCCGCCAGGGTATTAAGAGCATGATACAGCGATCAGGAGTGCCCGTTCAGACCATCATAGAATGCAGTAATGGACAGATGGCATTGGAGGTATTGCAGAGCCAGCAGATAGATGTGATGTTTACTGATATCAGAATGCCCAAGATGGATGGCATCACGCTGGTACAGGAGATGCAGAAATTCCAAAGACGACCGCTTACGGTGGTAATCAGCGGCTATGATGATTTCTCCTATGCTGTGGAAATGCTGCGTATGGGGGTAAAAGAATATATTCTAAAGCCCATTGACAGAGAGCAGATCATGTCAATCATGCACAAAATGGAAGATGAACTGACGCATATAAAAGAAGAACAGGATACACTCAGACAGGCGGGATATCAGCAGCTCAGGTTCCTGTGTACCTCCGAGAAGGTATCTGCGGAAGATGAAGAGCTGACCAGCAGATATTATCAGGATAGCTTCCTACAGGGGGAATACGAAGTATGCTGTTGCAGCTACGATGGGGAAGAGGAAGAACAGGGAAATTCCTATCTGTATCTGCACAATGTAGGCGGTTATGACCTTTTCCTGATTGGCTGTGAGAATAAGGAGTTCCTGATCAGGAATGAATTGCGTAACTGCTATGCGGGCTTCAGTCAGCCTGTCAGTGGAATCTCTTCTTTGAAAAAGGCATATGAGCAGGCGGTTTTGGGGCGCCATGAAGCCTTTGCCAGATCCATAAAAGTAGTGGATTATGACGAAAGCCACATGAAGAAGCAGACCGAACATCCCAAAATGGCAGAAGAAGAGAACAGGAGGCTTGAGAGTGCGGTACATATTCTGGGAACAGAGCGTGTTGAAGAGGCAGTGGAGCTGATACAGGAGTATGGCAGACAGGTACAGAATGGAGCTATGGACACAGATGAGTTTGCCCAGAGGATGTATCTTATGCTGGAGAGAATCGCGGTGAATTATGAGAATGCCCTGAAAGTGCGCAAGGAAAGCATTCTGGAGTTGCAGGATATCTATCGTTATCAGACCATTACGGAGTATGTGAATACTTTAACAGACTGGATGAGAAGATTCCACGACCTGATCAGTGAGGAATTTGATGATTACAAGAATAAGCAGAAGATACAGCAGGCAGTCAGCTATATTCATGAGAATTATAACAAAGACCTGAATATGGCGGTGGTGTCCAATTATATCTCCATGAATTATTCGCTGTTTTCCTATGCTTTTAAACAGTATACGGGTACGAATTTTGTAAATTTCCTAAAAGACCTGCGTATGCAGGAAGCCAAGCGCCTGCTGGAAACCTCCGATATGCGTGTCAACGAGATCAGTCAGGCGGTAGGCTATGAGAATGAGAAACATTTCATGAAGATATTCAAGGCGACGCTTGGAGTATCGCCGACAGAATACCGTAAGAGCATACAGCTTAAAGGAGAGTAGAGGGATTCTGTTCCAGCTGCTGCATACAGTTGTGAAAAAGCCCGTCCAGGTCTTTGGTACAGGTAATAGAGGCGCTGTCACAGGCATATCTGGTATGAATCTGATATTTTTTGTGATGCAGTCTGGCATAATTGGTAAGATACTGGCAGATGTGAGAGATATATTCTTTTGCATCTGCCTTTTCCAGTCCGGGAAGCAGTATGCTGAATTCATCATCACCGGTTCTGGCAAGAATAACATCCTCTTCAAAGGTGGTCTTGAGGGCACTTGAGAATACCTGAAGTGCGAAATCTCCTTCCTCATGTCCCCAGTCCTTATTGATGTCTTTTAGATGTTCTATGTCAAAGGATATCATCAGCAAAGGTGCACCGGTCACGATCATATCATCAACGATCATGGATGCCATTGCGCGAAAGCCCCGATAATTATACAGACCGGTCAGTTCATCTTTCATATAAATGTCTTCCAGACGTGCAGCCAGTAAGGACATATGATGATTGTCTGCAACACGCTTGAGCATACGGGATATGTTGTTAATCCAGGAGGTTACATGAAAATCATAATGCAGCCTGTTGTCTTCAAAGGCAAGGACGACATATCCATATTGTTTATCCTCAAAATACAGAGGTACACAGATGTAGCTGCTCTTGGAATCCTTTACAATATGGGGAGGCAGAATGTCCTGGTGTGCAAAACTGCAGGGAGGGATTTCTGATCCCCTCTGCCAGCCAAAACACAGATTAACGATATTTTTATCAGTATCCTCATCCATATTGTCTTCTTCTGGCATACCAAACTGTTCTATGGCAGCCAGCATACGGATATGCCTTGGTGCACTGTCCCAATTCTCATAGAGACAGATATATAATTCACTGCAATGTGCAATATCCTTGACATAATCATTTATTTTCTCCATGCCTTCTTCCAGATTCGTGATCTCGTGAAGGACAGCAGACATATGAATATCCTGAAAAATGCGACGTTCCTTACGCTCTATCTCATGCATCTGAGTGATTGCATAATAAGGAGCTTCGCTGACACGATAATGACAGCCACAGGAACAGCCAATCACAGGGGCAGCCTTGATGACAGAAGGTGCATCATCCAGGATGCCGTCTGTCATGCGCAGCAGTTTATGTACGGCTTCCTGTCCCATTTCATAGGTTGGAAAAGTAACCGTAGTCAGAGTAGGCGTGATATTTCTGCCAAGCTCGCTGTTATCACAGCCACTGATGGCAATATCCTCAGGAATACGAAGTCCCCGCTCATTTGCAGCCAGCATCATATCCAGAGCCATACGGTTCATATCCAGAGCCATACGGTCGTTATAACACAGGATGGCATCAGGAATACCAGCCTTACAGAAATAGGTAAGTGCCTCTCTTGCATACTCCATACCAAAAAAGGTTTGATATACATTCGCATCAGGGCAGGGAATGTTATGCTTTGCAAGTGTTTCTTTATAAAGTACATAACGTGTATCGGAAGTCTGAGCTTCTGTGCGGCAGCCAAGATAGCAGATTCTTGCTGCATGATGTACGGTGATGAAATGCTCTGTCAGGTCTGCAAAAGGAGCATTGTTGTCCAGAATGACATTATTGGAAGCATGGGCTTCCTGATTGATGACAAGAACCGGACAGGAGCAGTGCTGTGTGACCTGTTTGTAAATGGCATCCGCAAGTCTGTATTCAGGATAGGTTCCGCTTGCAAAGATAATGCCGTCAAAATCCTGATAAGAAGGAATTGTCAGAATCCCCTCTTCTCCTGTAAGGGTGTTCGGGGTCTCCCCATCTGTAGATGCAAAGATCTCCACAAGATAACCATATTCTTTTGCTGTGTCCAGAATGCCCTGACACAGATTGTGCTGATATTCACCGAAAAGGTGGGAAATGAATACACCGATTTTCCTGGAATGATACATAGCTGCCTCCCTGACTTTTGCTGTTTCAGATTGTATGGTTATATTTTATCAACGGTTTTTCATATTGCCAATATCTTTTGGAAAAATTGCCGGATGGTTTGCAAGATATATGTAAACGGTTACATAAATATTTTGATACAGAGTTTTGAAGAAAAGACTGGAAATTTTACCGGTCACATGATACACTTATTTTAACAATGCAAAGGATACTTTTGTAAGGGCTTACATGTCCTATCATGCGTTTAAGGAGAGCTTACATTATGATGATGAAAAGAAGAGATTTTGACTTATTGGCACTTGGTGAGATTCTGCTTCGTCTGTCACCGCCCGTAAATGAGCGTCTGACCCGTGGTGAGGTATTTCAGAAGCAGGCTGGCGGAGCGGAACTGAATGTGGTATCCGGTGTATCGCTCCTTGGACTCAGAACCGGTATTATTTCCAAGATCCCGGCGAATGATCTGGGCAACTTTATTCAGAACAGAGTCCGTTTCTGTGGTGTCAGTGATGACTACCTGGTTTATGATAAGACGAAGGATTCCAGACTGGGTATCTACTATTATGAATATGGTGCACACCCCAGAAAACCAAATGTTATCTATGATAGAAAGAACACTGCCTTTTCCGAAGTCAGCATTGATGATTTCCCGGAAGAGATGTATCGTTCCACAAGATGCTTCCATACAACAGGTATTACACTGGCGCTGGGACAGAAGACCAGAGAGACTGCAATAGAAATGATCAAGCGCTTTAAGGAAAATGGCACACTGATCTCCTTTGATGTAAACTTCCGTGCGAATCTGTGGACTGGTCAGGAAGCAAAGGAATGTATCGAACAGATTCTTCCTTATGTAGATGTATTCTTCTGTTCAGAAGATACAGCCAGACTTACCTTTGGCAAGGACGGCACAGTGCAGGATATGATGAGAAGCTTTACAAAAGACTATCCGATCAGTGTAGTAGCAGCTACACAGCGAGTAGTACATTCTCCAAAGATTCACTCCTTTGGTTCCTGCATTTATGATGCGATTGCAGACCGTTTCGTACAGGAGCCTGCTTATGAGAATATTGATGTTGTAGACCGTATCGGCAGTGGTGATGCTTATATCTCCGGTGCTCTGTATGGTTTGCTGGCACATAATATGGACTGTCAGAAGGCAATGGAATATGGTAATGCGACAGCAGCCGTTAAGAATACGATTCCTGGTGATTTGCCATCTTCTAATCTCAGAGAGATTGATTCCATTATTGCAAATCATCATTCTACAGGACCACAGCTTGAAATGAATCGATAAATCCAATATAATAAGAGGGATTGGTGTTTTACATCAATCCCTTTTTTAGTATTTGAGTAGGATGAGAGGGACGAAGTTTATGTATACAACGGTTTTGTGGGATATAGATATGACGTTGCTGGATTTTCTGGCGGCGGAGAAGTATGCAATCGGAGAGTGTTTTCGGATATTTGAGCTGGGAGTATGCTCGGATGAGATGCTGGAGAGGTATTCTACGATTAATAGGAAGTATTGGGAGCGGCTGGAAAAGGGTGAGATTACGAAGCAGGAGACGCTGGAGGGGCGTTTCAGGGAATTTTTTGCAGCAGAGGGGCTTCCTGTAGAGAAGGCAGAGGCTTTTAATGCAGAGTATCAGGAAAGGCTTGGAGATGTGGCAATCTATTGTCCGCATGGAAGAGAGGTCATTGACTATTTACAGCAGCAGGGGATTCGTCAGTATGCAGTGACCAATGGTACACAGACTGCACAGAGACGCAAGCTTGCCAATTCAGGTCTGGATCAGATTTTTGTCAAGGCATTTATTTCCGATGAAATCGGTTATGAGAAACCGGATGTAAGATTCTTCGATGCAGTATTGCAGGAGTTGAAGGATTGTAGAAAAGAAGAGATTCTTCTGATTGGAGATTCCCTGACCAGTGATATAAAGGGGGCTAACAATGCCGGACTGGCATGTTGCTGGTATAATCCTAAGCAGACAATAAATGACAAGGGTGTCAGAATTGATTATGAGATACAGGATCTTCTGGAAATAGAGCAAATAGTAGGAAAGAGAGTATAAAGATGGGGATGATCACATGTGATAACTGCGGTGCGCAGTATGATGAGGAAGCAGACAAGTGTCCATATTGCGGCAGTGACAATTTTGGCAAAGTCGTACAGGAGCATGAAGACATTATAAATGGACTGAACCGGGAGAAGGAGCATCTGGAACAGCTGCCACAGAAGGCTGCTAAAAAGGGCAAGAGTCTTGTGACGAAACTGTTGATAGGACTGATTGTGCTGGTAATTGTTGTAGCAGCGTATGAAGGCATATCTGCCATAGTAAACAGGAAAGTTTCTTTTCATGCAGTACAACGTCACAGTCAGAAGATGGAGGCGATGTATCAGGAGGGTGACTATGCAGGAATCCTTCGTTATATGGAGAAGAAGAACCTGATGTATACCAGCGGTTATGAGAAATACAGTGACATAGCGGATATGGAGCGCTATTTTGAACGGTATCTGGACCCGATGGATGATGATTACCGTAGATGGATCGTGGAGAATAAAGAGTGGGATTCCATCTATGATGTGAAATATATTATGTACATACTGGCAACCTGTCAGTACTCACAGGATCACCGCTATAAGTATGACGAGGAAGCTTCCGTTACCTATTACAGAGAGAAGGCATATGAGTATCTTCTGGAGAATTATGGTATAACGAAAGAAGAGACAGACCAGCTCATAGAAGATGCGGGCGGTTTTGATGAGGATGATTATGACAAACTTCGGCAGATACAGGAGAATATGCAGAAGATGGCCTTTGAGAGGCTCAAAGAGGAGCAGTCAAAATGAAATGTAAGAGATGTGGAGCGCAGTATTCAGCCAAAGAGTTGAAATGCCCATACTGTGGCGAACCCAATTCCCTTGGAATGAATTGGAAAAGCACAGAGGAAAATGCAAGAAGTGAAACAGAAAATACAAGAAAGAGAGTACGGCATTCGGCTCCTTTATACGTGATCAATCAGATATGGAATGTGGTCATTATCTGCATTGTATTGCTGATCATTCTGTTTATCGCTGTCGCAGTAATCGGAGGTGGCATTGAAACCTTACATAAGAGGCACGTAAGGAGTACAGCTTCTGTAACAGAGGCAGATGCATTACTGGAGGCAGAGGATACGGAAGCACTGGTTCAGTATGTAAAAGAACATTCTCTGCTTTGGGAGGATGGTTATGATAAGTACGCAGAAAGAGTAATGATCTATCAATCTTATCGTAATTTGCTGGAGGAAATGTCATATTTCCAGCAGCTTGAAGATGAGAATCAGAAGCAGGCTCCCAGAATGTATCATATAAAATCAGCATTGTATTACGGACAGTATATGCTCAAGGAATTTAACCGTACTTATGGAAGTCGTCTGGAATATCCTGAGAATCAGAGGTATCTGGAGAAAACACAGCAGACTGCATTGGCTTTTCTGGAAGGAACATTAAAACTGACGCAGGAAGACATCACCAGATTGTTGGATGCCAACTTGTATGCGGATGAAGAGCAGGAGTTCATAAAGCTGGTCTGCGAAAGAAGAGGGTGGGAATATGAAGAGAATTAAGTTTCACGACGAGAGTGGGCAGTATGAAGTGCATATTATCCCTTTTATTTTCAAAACGATTTTTTGCGTATTCAGTCTGATTATGCTGATTGGCATTGCAATAGAGATTCCTTCTTCTGTCCGGTATGAATTGAAATATTCTGGTAAAGAATATAATCTGACTAATTGTGAGCGTTATTATATCAACAGAAAGTATGATGATCTGTACAGTACATTGTACCTGTATGACCTGTATGATAATGATATCTATGGGAAGTATTGGGAGATTGTAAAAGGCTATCAGGATTACTGTATGTATGTCAACTATAAGAATATGCTGGATCAGGGCACAGAGCAGGTGAAGCTGGACGTACCTGAAAATGAAGAAGAGTACAGAGGTGCAGTGCAGGTGGAATTCGACGTTTCCCAAATGTGCGAGAAATACCGCAAGAAAGTACTACAGGATGCAGCAGACTGTCAATATCCAGAGAACGAAAGGTATTTTGAGGAAATCACGGCACATATAAATTAGAGTAGTAGAGGAGAATAGGTGTGAATCAGAAGAAGGAGCGATGGAGCAGCGTATTGTATATGCTGGTCACATTGTCAATTCCTACAATTATAGAAGAGGTGCTTGCAACACTGCTTCAGTATGTGGATACGGCTATGGTAGGGCGGCTGGGAGAGCAGGCAACGGCATCAGTCAGTGTCAGTACGACAGTTACATGGCTGGTGAACAGCGTACCCCATGCCATAGGAATCGGCGTATTGGCACTGATTGCCAAGGCAGTAGGAAGTGGAGATAAGAATCTGGTAAGAAGAATCTCCAGTCAGGCAGTATGGATGGTCATTGGTTGCAGCATTGTACTTGGGGGTATCTCACTGCTGCTCAGTCCATATATTCCCGTCTGGATGGGCGCAGAAGCATCCATTCAGGGTGCAGCCAGTGAGTATTTCTTTATTATCAGCCTGCCTATGCTGTTTCGTGTATCCAGCATAGTATTTGGTGCAGCCATCCGCGCAACCAAAGATACGAAGACTCCTATGATAATCAGTCTGAGTGCGAACATTATCAATGCAGTGCTGAATTTTGCCCTGATCTATGGCGCTGGTCTTGGCGTGAGAGGGGCTGCCATTGCATCTGCTATTTCCTATGTGCTGTCAGGCGTTCTGATGTATGTGGCATACCGCAGGAATGAATGGCTCCATTGGGAGCTTTGTGAGGTCAGACCAGATACAGCGATTCTGGAACAGTGTGGTAAGGTCGCACTGCCAGTACTGGGAACCAGTATTACCTCATGCCTTGGTTATACAGTCTTTGCAGGGCTGGTATCAGGTATGGGAACGACTATATTTGCAGCTCATTCCATTGCCGTAACAGCAGAAGAGATCTTCTATATTCCCGGTTATGGATTTCGTACCGCAACTTCTACACTGGTTGGTAATTCCCTTGGAGAACAGGACAGGGATAAGTTTAGAAAAGTCAGTATTATCAGCGTCATTGTAACAGTTGCCATGATGTGTGTTAATGGTGTGATTCTGTATCTGAGCGCGAATATACTTATGAGCTTCTTTACACCAAGCCAGGCAGTTGTTGACCTGGGAGCAGATATGCTCAGACTGGTGGCTTTTTCAGAGCCGTTCTTTGGAATCATGATTGTTATGGAAGGTATCTTCTACGGACTGGGTAATACCCGCTATGCATTTATTGTAGAAACCTTTAGTATGTGGGGTATTCGTATCCTGCTGACCTTCCTGTGTGTGAAGGTATGGGGACTGGATCTGCGGGCAGTATGGTTATGCATGATCGCAGATAATGTCTGCAAGGCAGTGCTTTTTGCCATACCAGTCATGACCAGAAAAGGCAGAAGCAGGTTATTTCCGCAGTTTTAAATGAGACGAAAAGGGAGGCAGCATTGTCTGCCTTCTTTTTATGCTGCCTGGATATTGACATCCTAAAATGGATGTACTATCATCTAATTGGATGTAGGTACATCCATTTTGCGTAGGAGGTTTCATATGGACGAGACAGGTAGAAAGATTACGAAGATTGCAAGAGAAGTCAATAAGCTCACAGTGCAGACCATGAAGGAAGATGGAATTGGAACTGCGGAGTTTGACTTCATTCATCTGATTCGGCACAATCCGGGGATTACCCAGGCGGGAGTGCGGGAACAGTTAAAGATTGATAAGGGGGCAGCAGCAAGGAGAGCTGCCAGTCTGGAGGCGAAGGGCTATCTGATACGCAAGCCCAATCCTGATGATGGGCGCAGCCAGATGCTGTATGCAACACCGAAGGCAGAGAAGTTGAAGAATTCTAAGGCTTACATAGAAGGTGTCTTCTATGAATGGCTTCTGGCAGAGCTGCCAGAGGATGAGAAAGAGGCATTCTGTAAGACTCTGGATACGTTATACTGGCGTTCCAAGAGGCAGAGCCGGGCAGGATTTCCGGATGTATCTGCATTGATTGATAATGGAGGCGAAGGACATGAAGAATAAAACGGCATTCAGGGCTGATCGCATTCTCTCTTATTTTCAGGAAGAATGGGTTGTGCTTCTGGCAGTAACCATATCAGGGCTGATCTATAACCTGGGACTTCTGGCAGGACCGTGGTTTGAGGGTAAAATGACAGGGTATCTGGTAGATATTCTGGGTGGTACCAGGGGCTTCTCGGATATGCTTGTACTGGTCATCTGCTATGTAGCAGCTATTGCAGTTGTACAGGTATCACGTTATGTCAAGCGATTCTACGTCAGACGTTTTGCCAACAATGTGAACCGCAGAATGAAGCGGATTCTGTATGGCTGTCTGATACATAAGAGCAGAACGGAGCTGGAAGAGGAAGGAACAGGTAATGTACTGACTAAGGCGATTCTGGATGTAGATGACTGCGTGGAAGGGATGCGTAAGTTCACTACGGAGCTTTTTGATACAGGCGTAGCACTGGCAGCCTATGCAGGTATGTTGCTATGGTATGACTGGAGACTGGCACTTCTGTGCATGCTTTTCCCGCCGATTTCTTTCATTGTAGCGGAGAAGATGAAAGTCCAGGTGCAGAAAAGTGGAGCAGCATACAAAGAGCAGTCAGGAATATTAAGCGCCGCAACGCTGGATAGAGCCAGCAATGCCATCACTTACAGAGTATTTGGCTGTGAGGAAGAGAGAAGAGATGCCTATGAACAGAATCTGAACGATTATGAGAAGAGTGCTGTCCGGGCAAATATCTGGAACAGTGTGATGCCTCCTATATACCGTATTATTTCCATGGCAGGAGTATTCTTTATCCTGTATTTTGGCGGCAGGAATGTACTGGGAATCGGATGGACGAAGTGGGATGTGGCAGCCTTTGCGACGTTCCTTGCATGTTTTACCAAACTATCAGTGAAATCATCCAGTGCGGCCAAGCTGTTCAATGCAGTGCATAAAGCACAGGTATCCTGGAAGAGAATCCGTCCTTTGATGAAGCTGGTGGAGGAAGAGGAGCCATGTGAAACACAGCAGGCAGGAGAATTACAGGTATCACATCTTGATTTTGCCTATCTGACTGGTGGACGCATTCTGGAAAATGTGTCATTTACAGCGAAGCCCGGACAGATCATAGGAATTACAGGTCCTGTGGCATGTGGTAAATCTACACTTGGTAAGGCTTTTCTATGCGAATATCCTTATGAGGGCAGCATACGGTTCAAGGATCAGGAATTAAGCGGACTGGATGACAGAGAGCGTACAGGCATCATTGGATATCTGGGGCATGACCCGGAGCTGTTCAATGACAGTATTGAGAATAATATCCTCATGGGAGAGGATGAAGATATTGAGAAACTTCTGAAAATGGTGTGCTTTGACAAAGAAGTTGCGCAGATGGAAGAAGG
>CAVBMG010000007.1:27002-47468 GCA_963596435.1 Agathobacter sp. | reverse complement strand
TGGATGGAGAATGGACGTGTAACGGCTGGAACACATGAAGAACTGATGAGTAAGGAGCCGGAATATGCGGCAATTTACCGTGCACAGGAAGGAGGCGAGGCAGATGAGCAGAAATAAGGAAACAGCAGGCAGTATAGTCATGCATACAGTCTGGGAGAAGAAATGGCTTTCTATTGGCATTCTGGTTGCAGTCTGCACTGCCATTGTAACTGCGCTTCTGCCTCCATTGATTCTGGGAGACGTAGTTGACTCCCTGACACAGGGGCAGCAGGTGAATATAGGAATAATCGTACTGTATTTTGGACTGCTGGTACTGACGGGCATCATGGAATCTGCAAGAGAAGGACTTCTGACAGTCTTTGGACAAAAGATCACACATACACTGAGAAGCCGTCTGATGGCGAAATTCATCCGCCTGTCAGCCGATTCTATCAATCATCAGGAGCCTGGCTCACTGGTATCCAGATTCGTAGGGGATGTGGATACGGTAGAGAATCTGTTCACATCGGGCATTATCAGTATGTTTGCAGATGCCTGCAAGATCATCAGTATTCTCGCTGTCATATGGTTCCATAATAAGGGACTGGCGCTTGTACTTATTGTATTGCTGCCTTTTCTCTTCTGGTTTACGAGACATGTACAGAAGAATATGCTGGCAGCGCAGATTGAGAACAGAAGGGCAGTAAGCCGTGTATCAGGGCATGTACCGCAGACACTGCACAATATCCGCACTATTCACAGCCTTGGCAAGGAAGCGTATATGGAGCAGCGATATGACCAGTATATCGAAGAGAGCTATCAGGCAATGGAAAAGACGAACTTCTATGATGCGGTATACTCACCGGTCATTCTGATCCTGAATGCCATTGTAGTAGCTGTAGTCATGCTGTTCTCAGCCTCCGGCAATCAGCAAGTGCTTGTGCTGTTTGGTATGTCAGCGGGAACCGCAGTGGCAGTCATCAACTATATTTCACAGATATTCACACCTATCGAAAGCCTTGGTATGGAGATTCAGACCATTCAGTCAGCCATTGCAGGTGTCAGCAGAATCAATGAATTTCTGACTCTGCCAGAGGTTAGGAACAATGAATCTCAGTCAGAGGGAACGTACACGCAGAATATGCCTTTTGTAGAGTTAAAAGATGTCACATTCGGCTATGACGATCATATGGTGCTGGAACATCTTAACATCCAGGTACAGGAGGGAGAACAGGTGACACTGTCCGGCAGAACCGGCGCCGGCAAGAGTACGATCTTCAAGCTGCTGCTTGGACTGTATGAACCGGTAAATGGCGAGATTCTGATACAGGGGAAAAAGACAGCAGATATTTCAGCCAACGAGCGCCGCAGGCTTTTTGGCTATGTAGAGCAGTCTTTCCATATGGTTCCTGGAACTGTGAAAGAGCAGATTACACTTTATGATGATGCGATTACCATGGAGCAGGTAATAAAGGCAGCGAAACTGACAGGGTTACATGATACCATTATGAATCTGGAGCATGGCTACGATACGATATGTACGCCGGAACTTTTTTCACAGGGACAATGGCAGCTGTTATCCATTGCCCGTGCGGCAGCAGCAGAACCGAAGCTGTTATTGCTCGATGAGATCACGGCAAATCTGGATGCAGATACGGAGAGAGCAGTATTGCAGGCTTTGAAGAGAGTCAGCGAGAACAGAACTGTTATCTCTATCTCACACAGAGTTATGGCAGAGACAGGAAGGATAATAAGACTTGACACATCTGAATGTTGAATATACAATTGATGCATATGCAACAATTGGAGGTGCAAGTAATGTTAAGAAGAATATTTTCTTATATGAAGGAATATAGGAAATTTGCATGGTTGGGACTTCTATGCATTGCGGTAGAAGTCATCCTGGAGATCATGGTGCCTATGCTGATGGCAGATCTGATCGACTATGGTGTTGCCAATGCAGATCAGTCCTATATTATCAGAAAAGGTTTACAAATGGCACTTTGTGCAATACTGGCACTGATTCTTGGCGTGGGCAGCGCAAGATTCAGTGCCCTGGCAGGAATGGGACTTGGAGCGAACATCAGAAAGGCAGAGTATGAGAAGCTTCAGTCCTATTCTTTTTCCAATATTGACCATTTCAATGTGTCTTCCCTGGTAACGAGGCTGACCAGTGATATTACCAATATTCAGAATGCGGTAGCTACAGGCATGAGACCTTTTGGACGAAGCCCGGTAATGCTGATCTTTGCTACTTCTCTGGCTTTTCGTATCAATTCTACGCTGGCAATGGTCTTTCTTGTGGCATTGCCGATTCTTGCCACACTGCTGATTATCATTATTATCAAGGTAGGGCCTCTTTATGGTAAGATGCAGGGCGCCATTGATCAGGTGAACCGCTGTATACAGGAGAATCTGACTGCGATTCGCGTGGTGAAGGCTTATGTCCGTGGTGAATATGAAGTGGAGAAGTTTCAGAACGTGAATGAGAATCTGAAATCAGAATCAGAGAGGGCTTTTGGAATATCCGTACTGAATATGCCGGCTATGCAGTTTGTCATGTATGGCACGATTCTGGGGATTTTCCTGATCGGAGGTCGTCTGATCCATGAAGGACAGATGATGGTAGGACAGCTTACCAGCTTTTTAAGCTATGTACTGTTGATTTTGAATTCTCTGATGATGCTCTCCAATGTATTCCTGCTGATGACAAGATCTCTGGCTTCCGCGGAAAGAATCATGCAGGTCATGGATGAAGAGATAGACATTACTGACGAGAGTTCGGCTGACAGAACTGTTACCAGAGGTGAGATCGAATTTGACCATGTGTGGTTTAAATACAAGGATACCGCCAAGGAATACGTGCTGTCTGATGTGTCCTTTCATATAAAGCCGGGACAGACGGTGGGCATCATTGGACAGACAGGTTCTTCCAAGACAACGCTTGTACAGCTGATTCCAAGACTCTATGATGTATCCAGAGGTGAGATCAGAATTGATGGTATCAATGTAAAAGAATATCCGGTAAGGCATCTGAGAGATGCCATTGCAGTAGTCTTACAGAAAAATACACTGTTTTCCGGTTCTTTGCTGGATAATCTCCGTTGGGGTGATGAGAATGCCACTATGGAAGAGATTAAGGAAGCCTGCCACATTGCCTGTGTGGATGAGTTCGTGGACAGACTGCCGGATGGCTATGATTCAGAGATGGGTCAGGAAGGAGTCAATGTATCAGGTGGACAGAAACAGCGAATCTGTATCGCCAGAGCGATATTAAAGAAACCAAAGGTATTGATTCTGGATGATTCTACAAGTGCAGTCGATACGGCAACAGAAGCCAGGATCAGAAGTGAACTGGCAAGAAAATTACCGGACATGACCAAGATTATCATTGCACAGCGTATTTCATCCGTGCGTCATGCGGATCAGATCATTATTCTGGACAGAGGACATGTGGAGGCTGTGGGCACCCATGAAAGTCTGCTGGCATCCAATCAGATCTATCAGGAGATCTATGAATCACAGAAGGAAGGAGCTGATCTGTAATGGCAAAATATGTAGGATATAAAAGACCAAAGAATGCGAAAAAGACAATGCAGCATCTGCTGACCTATCTGGGGCATTACAAGTGGGCATTTGCCATAGTGGCAGTTCTGGTATTCATCAGTGCAGGAGCAGGAATCTGTGGTACGTATCTGATTAAACCTGTAGTGAATCATTTCATTGTTCCCGGAGATATGCAGGGACTGTTAAAAGCCGTAATCGGTATGGGAGTGATGTATCTGTGCGGTGCTCTGTCCAATCTTGGCTATAACAGGCTGATGGTGCATACTTCCCAGAAAGTAGTCAGTGAGATCAGAATGGATCTGTTTAAACATATGCAGAAGCTGCCGTTACACTATTTTGACACCAATACCCGCGGTGAGATCATGAGCCATTTTACCAATGATGTGGATACGGTGCAGGAAGCAATGAATAACAGCTTTGCCATGATCATTCAGAGTTTTCTTACACTCTTTGGTACGATTACCATGATGATGGTATTAAGTGTCAGACTGACTTTGATTGTTGTGGTCTTTTTGCTTCTGATGTTCCTTTTTATCAAATACAATGGCAAACGCAGCAAGGAATTCTACAACAGACAGCAGAAGGAGCTGGGAAGACTTAATGGTTTCGTACAGGAAATGATGGCTGGACAGAAGGTAGAGAAGGTTTTCAATCATGAAGCACAGAATTATGAGAAGTTCTGTACCATGAATGAGAATTTGCGAAAGGAGTCTACAGAGGCGTTGGCGTATTCTGGAATGCTGGTTCCTGTTATCGTAAGTTTGTCTTATTTTAACTATGCCATTTCTGCCTGCGTAGGTGGTATGTTCGTAATCAGAGGACTGATGGATCTGGGTAGTATTTCTGCATATCTTGTCTATGTCAGACAGAGCGCCATGCCTATGAATCAGTTCACGCAGCAGGTAAACTTTCTATTGTCTGCCCTGTCTGGAGCCGAGAGAATCTTTGACATGATGGAAGAGGCGCAGGAAGTGGATGAGGGGCAGGTGACTTTATGCAATGTGAAGGAAAATGCAGACCATACGCTTACAGAGTGTACGGAACGGACAGGACTCTATGCATGGAAGCAGCCTACAGGAGAGCTGGTGCAGTTAAAAGGCGATGTACGTTTCCAGGATGTAGAATTTGGCTATGTACCGGGCAAGACTGTATTGCAGCATGTATCACTGTTTGCCAAGCCTGGACAGAAGATTGCTTTCGTAGGTTCTACAGGAGCTGGTAAGACTACAATTGTGAATCTCATCAACAGATTCTATGATATTCAGTCAGGACAGATCACATATGACGGCATAGATATACGGGATATCAGAAAAGATGATCTGAGACGTTCTCTTGCCATGGTCATTCAGGATACGCACCTGTTCACAGGTACGATAGCAGACAATATCCGTTATGGTAAGCTGGATGCCACAGATGATGAAGTGGTAGAAGCAGCACGGATTGCGCATGCGGACTCTTTTATCAGACGATTACCACTTGGATATGATACCATGTTATATGGGGATGGCAGCAATCTCTCACAGGGACAGCAGCAGCTGATTGCAATTGCAAGAGCAGCGATTGCCAAGCCGCCTGTACTGATTCTGGATGAAGCGACAAGCTCTATTGATACAAGAACAGAGCGGCTCATTGAAAAGGGAATGGATGGAATCATGGAGGGCAGAACGGTATTTGTCATTGCCCACAGACTCTCTACGGTCAGAAACTCCAATGCAATCATGGTATTGGAAAAGGGTGAAATCATGGAAAGAGGAGACCATGAGGAACTTCTGGAACAAAAAGGCAGATACTATCAGCTCTATACCGGACAGTTCGAACTGGAATAGAAGACAGAAATGAGGATAATCATGAAAAATACATTGTTTGATGTGGAAATGTTAAGAAGGAGATTCATCAGACCTTACTTTATCGAGCTTGGACTGACAGTGGGGCATGGACATCCACGCATCTTAAAGGAACTGAGAGAACATGGAGCCATGAACCAGAAAGAATTATCAGATGCATGTCTGATCGATACCACGACCATGTCCAGAAATCTTGACCGGTTGGAGAAGATGGGACTGGTGAAGCGTGAGAGTAATCCCAACTGTAGACGTTCCTGGGTAATCGACCTGACAGAGGAAGGTCGTGAAAAGGCAGATAAGGTGCTGGAGATATTCCAGATGACAGACGAAATTATGAAAGCCGGTATGACCAGTGAAGAACTGGAGGCGTTGGAACACATATTAGATAAAATAGAAGATAATCTGAATCAGGCGATTCAGAAATAAGAGAAAGGTCCTTTGTCATCTGGCAGAGGGCTTTTTTTGAACGATAAGTCCATGTTTTTTGCATAAAAAATCTATTGACGGATGCTTTTTGGCTTGTTATGATAATTTTACAAAGCGCAAACGGTTGCGCATAAAAATATTTAGATATAACCCACAGAAAGGTACAGGTAACAGGATGTTAGAATATATCAAGGGCATGGACGTATCATCAATGGACGAGATTGAGCAGTTAGGTGCAGTCTTTTATGATGAAGGTAAGCAGGGAGATCTGTTGGAGATATTGAAGAAATATGGTTCCAATTATATCAGACTCAGACTGTGGAATGATCCCAAATCAGAGGATGGTAAGCCTTATGGAGCCGGTAACACAGATTATGAAGTAACACTTCGTATGGCAAAGCGCGTCAAGGCAGCAGGCATGAAGTTCCTGCTGGATTTTCATTACAGTGATTTCTGGGCAGATCCGGGCAAACAGCGCAAGCCCAAGGCATGGGTCGGATACAATGTGGAACAGCTGGAACAGGCTGTGTATGATTTTACCAAAGAGAATATGCTGAAATTCATTGCAGAGGGTGTACGTCCTGATATGGTACAGGTTGGTAACGAACTGTCTAATGGTCTTCTCTGGCCGGAAGGACAGGTACCTAATTATGATAATATAGCCCGTTTCGTCAGTGCGGGTATCCGTGCAGTGAGAGAGACAAGTCCTGAGACTAAGATCATGATTCATCTGGATAATGGCGGCAATAATGCCCTTTATCGGGAATGGTTCGATAACTATACGAAGCGCGGGGAAGATTTTGATATCATTGGTTTATCCTACTATCCATTCTGGCATGGTGATCTGAACGCCCTGAAAAATAACATGAATGATATCGCAGTACGTTATGGCAAGGATCTGGTGATTGCAGAAGTATCCATGGGTTATACAGTAGAGGATTATGCAGCTTATGAGAAGCTGGCGCCGGAGGATAGAAAAGGAATGGCGACCAAGCCTGCTTTATGTGAGAAAGTACCTTTCCCTATGACGAAGGAAGGACAGTGTGAATTTTTAAAGGCTTTTCTGGAAGTATTGGAGCAGGTACCGGAGAACAGAGGACGCGGTTTCTTCTATTGGGAACCGGCATGGCTGCCTGTTGCAGGAAGCGGCTGGGCAACACCGGAGTCACTGGAATATATCAAGGAAGCAGGCCCATGTGGTAATGAATGGGCGAATCAGGCACTCTTTGATTATGAAGGCAATGCACTTCCATCACTGAAGGTCATCAGAGACTATCAGCCTAAATAAGAGATTAATTTTAAACTAACATAAAACCAAAATAAAATGAGTTGGAGGAACGAAAATGAAACAGGAACTGTTAAAGAAATTTGAAGAAGTATTTGGAGATTCCAAGGGAGCTGGCGTTTATTTCGCACCAGGCCGTGTGAACCTGATCGGTGAGCACACAGATTATAATGGTGGACACGTATTTCCCTGCGCACTGACAATCGGTACATATGCAGTCGCAAGACTTCGTGATGATGACAAGTTATGCCTTTTCTCCATGAACTTTGAAGAAGATGGAGTAGGCGAGAGCAGATTGGCTGATATCGAGACTAAGAAAGATGGAGACTGGAGAAATTATCCTAAGGGAATCGTATGGGCTTTTGGCAAGAAGGGCTATAAAGTAGATAAGGGACTGGATATTCTGTATTTTGGTAATATCCCAAATGGTTCAGGCCTTTCCTCATCAGCATCCATCGAAGTCCTGACAGGCTTTATCCTGAAGGAGTTATTCGGATTTGATGTAACCAATCAGGATCTGGCACTGATCGGACAGTTCTCAGAGAACCAGTACAATGGCGTAAACTGCGGTATTATGGATCAGTTCGCAATTGCCATGGGTAAGAAGGACTGTGCAATCTTCCTGGATACAGCTGACCTTTCCTATGAATATGCACCTATCGTATTAAAGGGCGCCAAGATCGTTATTCTTAACACCAATAAGAAGCGTGGTCTGGGTGATTCCAAATATAATGAGAGAAGAAGCGAGTGTGAAGCAGCACTTGCAGCATTACAGACAAAGCTTTCCATCAAATCTCTTGGTGAACTGACAGAAGAGGAATTTGAAGCAAATAAGGAACTCATCGGTGATCCTGTAAAGATTAAGAGAGCAAAGCATGCTGTATACGAGAACCAGAGAACCATCAAGGCTGTTAAGGCATTAAAGGACAATGATCTGGAGCTGTTTGGTAAGCTTATGATCGCTTCCCATGACTCTCTGCGTGATGACTATGAAGTAACAGGTATCGAGCTTGATACACTGGTAGCAGAAGCATTAAAGCAGCAGGGCGTAATCGGTGCACGTATGACTGGTGCAGGCTTTGGTGGCTGTGCAGTCAGCATTGTAAAAGAAGAAGCAGTACCTGCTTTCATTGAGAATGTAGGCAAGGCATACAAAGAGAAGATTGGTTATGCGGCAGATTTCTATGTAGTAGAGATCGGTGATGGCCCATCCGTACTGTAATAAAGCTACAGAGACTTTGAAAAGGAATAGAAGAAAGGCAGGCATTACGCCATGATTACACAGAATATTACAGACCTTGTCCGCTATGGAGTATCCAGCGGACTGGTAGATGAAGCAGACATTATTTATACAGTAAACAAATTGCTGGAATTATTCGAGCTGGAAGAATATGACAGAGAGTTTACTCCTGAGAATTTCACAAAAGTAGAGGATGTGACCACATTCCCGCTGGAAGAGACTTTGAAGGAAATGCTGGATTATGCGCAGGAAAAAGGTTTATTAAAAGGCGAGGGCGTTGTATACAGAGATTTATTTGATACCAGGATCATGGGAAGCTTAGTACCAAGACCATCAGATGTTATCTATACGTTCCGCAGATTATATGAGGAAAAAGGCGCCAAGGCAGCAACAGACTGGTATTATGCATTCAGCCAGAATACAGATTATATCAGAAGATATCGTATCAAGAAGGATATGAAGTGGAAGGCTGATACAGAGTATGGAGAAATGGACATTACCATTAACCTGTCCAAGCCTGAGAAAGATCCAAAGGCGATCGCAGCAGCCAAGCTTGCAAAACAGAGTGGTTATCCAAAGTGCCAGCTCTGTATCGAGAATGAAGGCTATGCAGGCAGAGTAAATCATCCTGCAAGACAGAACCACAGAATCATTCCTATTGAAATATGCGGTATGAAGTGGGGATTCCAGTATTCTCCTTATGTATATTACAATGAGCATTGCATCGTATTTAACAGTCAGCATATTCCAATGAAGATTGAGCATAAGACCTTCGAGAAACTGTTTTCTTTTGTAGAGCAGTTCCCTCATTATTTCGTAGGCTCCAATGCAGATCTGCCTATTGTTGGTGGTTCTATCCTCAGCCATGACCATTTCCAGGGTGGAAACTATGAATTTGCCATGGCAAAAGCACCGGTAGAGAGAACCTTTACTGTAAAAGGCTATGAAGATATCCAGTCAGGTATCGTTAAGTGGCCTATGTCAGTTATCAGACTGTCTCATAAGGATTACCACAGAATCATTGAACTTGCGGATGTAATTCTTGCAAAATGGCGTGGTTATACAGATGAAGCAGCCTTCATCTATGCTGAGACAGATGGAGAACCTCATAATACCATTACACCGATTGCCAGAAAGCGCGGTGATAATTATGAGCTTGATCTGGTACTTCGTAACAACATTACAACCGAGGAACATCCTCTGGGGGTATATCATCCTCATGCAGAGCTTCATCATATCAAGAAAGAGAATATCGGTCTGATCGAGGTTATGGGACTTGCAGTACTTCCTTCCCGTCTGAAAGGTGAACTGGAGCAGCTTGCCAAGGCAATTGTTGCCGGTGAAGATATCCGTAAGAATGAAGTGCTTGAAAAGCATGCAGACTGGGTAGACGAATTCCTTCCTAAATATGCAGGTCAGGTAAATGAAGATATCATTATGGACATTCTGCAAAAGGAAGTCGGTATTGTATTTGGTAAGGTATTAGAGCATGCTGGTGTGTATAAGCGTAACGCAGAAGGCGCAGCAGCATTTGACAGATTTATTCATGCATTGGTGTAATATGGATACATTCCGAAACGAAAGAGTAGAGAACAGGAAAATCACAATAGCAGATGTAGCAGAGGCTCTTTCAGTTTCCAAAACTACAGTGTCCCGGGCGATATCAGGCAAGGGACGCATCAGTGAGGAGACCAGAGCCAGAGTGCTGGAATACATAGAGCAGAATGATTATAAGCCGAATGTAATTGCCAAGGGGTTAGCGCAGCAGAAGACTTATAACATCGCTCTGGTGATTCCAGGCGACTGTAATCTTGTGGATATGCCTTTCTTCCAGAACAGTATGCAGGGCATCTGTGAGGAGGCTTCCAGACAGGATTATGATGTGATGCTTGTAACAACGTTAGGCAGTCATTTGACCAACCTGGAACGCATGGCTGCCAATCATAAAGTAGATGGCGTCATATTGAGTCGTTCCGTGGTGAAGGACAGGGCTGCCCTTTTCTTAAAAGAACAGCAGATTCCCTTTGTACTGATGGGAACCAGCAAGGATGAGGACATCCTGCAGGTAGACAATGACCATAAGGCAGCCTGCTGTGAGCTGATCATGGGGATTCTTGAGAAGGGGATGAACCGGATCGGACTGATAGGAGGCAGCCATGATTATGTAGTCAACAGAACGAGACTGCAGGGGTATAAAGATGCTTTTCGCAATATGAAGCTCCCTCTGGAAGAAAATCTTATTTATGACGACTGTATTACACCTGAGCAGATAGAGCAGGTAGTGCATAATCTGGTCAGGAGAGGAACACAGTGTATTGTCTGTATGGATGATATGATCTGCTCTATTGTATTACAGATATTAGATAAAGAACATGTTAAAGTACCGGAACAGATGAAGGTGGCTTCTTTCTATGACAGTACGTTATTGCGAAACCATGAACCGGCAGTTACTTCGCTGATTTTTGATGACAGGGCATTGGGAACGCTTACGTGCTCCGTACTGTTGGATTTTATCAATGGCAAGGAAGTCAAAGGCAGGAACTTATCAGGTTATGAAGTAGTATACAGGGAATCCACACGATAAATTCATGCGAGGGAAATGAGGATTACTATGGCAAAAAAGAAAAAGCAGCCGGCAGAATTCAGATTCTATGAATTGCCACAGGATGAGCCTGTATTGGCACTTATGGGCAATAAATGGATTCAAGTCTACGGAGAGAATATTGATAATCAGCATTTTCATAACCTTCTGGAGATAGGATTGTGTCATTATGGAGAAGGAGATCTGGTACTGGAAGAGGATTTTTATCGGTTTGCACCGGGAATGATATCCTGCATCCCGGCGAATTTCCTTCACGTGACCAGAAGCGATCCGGGAGTACCGGCGTTCTGGGAATATCTGTATCTGGACCCGGAGGAGATCATTAAGATCAATGGCAGAAAGAATGCCCCAGAGACTAGAGAGCTTATGGAGGCAATCAATAAAAATGCCTTTTTTATCAAGGCGGAAGATAATCCCGTACTGGTAACACTGGTCAGAACGATCTTTGAAGAGATGGAGAATAAGGCACAGTATCATCAGGAATGCGTAAAGGGAATGGCATATGCCATGCTGCATGAAATTGCCCGTTTCAATGGAAGAAGCTGCGTGAACAGCAATATCAAGGCAAGTGGGCTTCAGCTGGAAAATGCCATTGATTATGTAGAGCAGCATTATCAGGATGATTTCAAGATTGCCGATCTGGCAGAACAGTGTCATATGAGCGAGACACATTTCAGGCGGATTTTCCAGGAGAAAATGAATATGACTCCTATCGAGTATGTGAATTTTGTCCGGGTGAAGAAGGCATGTGAGCTGATTGATAAAACGGATATCAGTATGGAAGAAGTGGCTGAGAAGGTGGGATTTATCACGCCGTCTACGTTTAACCGCAATTTCCGTAAGATCATAGGGACATCTCCTTATCAGTGGAAAAAGAGACCCGATAACCACGAAGGGAAACTGCAGGAATACAGGATATCCGCCCTGCGTGGATGGTAGCACAAAAAGGATTTCTAAATGCTCAGAGCAAAGGCTCTTTCGCATAGAAATTCTAAGTTTTGTGCGGAATGGTTGAAAATGCACATTTTACAAGTGTATATAGAAACAATGAACTGGGTATGGGTGTTATAATCAAATCAGTTAAGAAAGTAGTGATTATAAGACCTCAAAGCATAATTGGGGGTATGGTACGAAATGAAATTTGACTACGGTAAAATTAAAGATCCGGCTTTTTTTGCACAAAATCGTGTAAAGGCACATTCGGATCATCATTATTATAAAAATCATAGAGAACTGGCAGAAAAGAATGAAAGCTTCCGCCAGAATCTGAACGGATTATGGAAATTCCAGTATGCGAGAAATCTTGCAGAAGCACCGGCTGGATTTGAAGCAGAGGACTTTGACTGCAAGGGCTGGGAAGACATTCGTGTTCCGGCACATATTCAGATGGAGGGCTACGACAAGCCTCAGTATGTGAATGTGCAGTATCCATGGGATGGACATGAAGCGATTGAACCGGGAGAGATTCCTACACAGTTCAATCCTGTCGCAAACTATGTGAAATATTTCACAGTTCTTGAAAACATGCAGGGCAAAAGGCTTTTTGTGTCTTTTCAGGGTGTAGAGAGTGGATTTGCACTCTGGTGTAATGGAAGCTATGTAGGCTACAGTGAAGACACCTTTACTCCTTCTGAGTTCGAGTTGACCTCTTATCTGAAAGAGGGAGAGAACAAGCTGGCTGTTCAGGTATTTAAGTGGACATCAGGCAGCTGGTGCGAAGATCAGGATTTCTTCCGCTTCTCAGGTATTTTCAGAGATGTGTATCTGTACAGCATTCCTGACACGCATGTCAGTGATATCAGAATCAAGACGATATTAAATGATACTTACGATAGAGGTAATCTGGAGATCGTACTGGAAGCAATCGGTCATGGCAAGGCTGAACTGATTCTTACCAGACAGGGTGAGGAAGCAGCAAGAACAGAGGCAGTGCTTGAAGATGGACAAAGCACTGTTGCAGAGCTGACAGTAGAGCAGCCTGCGTTATGGAGTGCAGAGCAGCCCAATCTGTATGATCTGATGATTCAGGTCACAGATAATCAGGAGCAGTTGCAGGAATTGATCCCTCAGAGAGTGGGATTTCGCAGATTTGCCATTGAAGATGGTATCATGAAGCTCAATGGCAAGCGTATTGTCTTCAAGGGTGTTGACCGCCATGAATTCAGTTCCAGAAGAGGTCGGGTGCCGAATCATGATGAGCTTTTACGGGATATTGTTACAATGAAGCGCAACAATATCAACGCTATCAGAACCAGCCATTATCCTAATGATTCAGCATTATATGCCCTTTGTGATGAATATGGACTGTATCTGATCGATGAGTGCAACATGGAAACACATGGTATGTGGGACATGGTAGGTCGTGGCGTATGGCCTATCGAGAAGGCATTACCCGGTGACAGGCAGGAATGGAAGGATTTACTGCTTGACCGTGTAAATTCCATGTATCAAAGAGATAAGAATCATCCAAGCATCATCATCTGGTCCTGCGGTAACGAATCCTTTGGCGGTTCTGTTATCTATGAAATGTCCAGGCTTTTCCATGCATTAGATGATACAAGACTGGTACATTATGAAGGTGTATGCAATGACCGCAGATACAATGACACTTCTGATATGGAGAGCCGTATGTATCCAAGTGCTGCATATGTGAAGGATTTCCTGCAAAAAGACAGAAGCAAGCCATATCTTCTGTGTGAATATACACATGCTATGGGTAATTCCTGCGGTGGTATGCATAAATACACAGACCTGACGGATGAAGAACCTTTATTCCAGGGTGGTTTTATCTGGGACTATATTGACCAGTCTATCTATCATAAGGACAGATACGGTAATGAAGTCCTGGGATATGGCGGTGATTTTGACGATCGCCCCTGCGATTATAACTTTAGTGGAAATGGTATTGCTTACGGCAGTGAGCGTATGCCTTCTCCAAAAATGCAGGAAGTGAAATTCAACTATCAGAATATCTCAATCCAGATTCAGGATGACCAGTTTACTGTTATCAATAAGAATCTTTTCACCAATACAGATATGTACGATTGTAAGATTAGTCTGACACTTGATGGCAGGCAGATTGCAGATACCAAAGTGGATATCGGAGTAGAACCGCTGAGTCAGCAGACTTATCAGCTTCCCCGGTGGAGATATCTGACACCATGGAGCAAGGAAGAACCCTGGGTGGCAACAGATGCCGGAGAATATGTTGTGACAGTTTCCTTTGTATTAAAGGAAGATACACTCTGGGCACAGCGTGGTCATGAGGTAGCTTTCGGACAGGGTATTTATGAGATAGAAGTATCTGAACAGAGAAAAGCCCAGTCCTGTATGAAGGTTACAGATGGTACTTACAACTTGGGTATTAAGGGTGAGCATTTTGAAGTGCTCTTTGATAAAGGTGGAAAAGGACTGGTTTCCTACGTCTATGGAGGCAGAGAAATGATCAAGGCTATCCCGAAGCCTAACTTCTGGAGAGCGCCGACAGATAATGACAACGGCAATCAGATGCCTTTCCGTTATGCACAGTGGAAGCTGGCAAGCATGTATCAGCTAAACGGTATACCTGGTTCTAAGGAGCCAAATCCGGTGATCGTGCAGGATGCAGATAAAGTAACAGTAACTTACACATATTATCTGCCGACCACACCTGAGTCATCCTGTGAAGTGGCATACACTGTTACAGGAGATGGCACTGTACACACTGCGTTAAGCTATGATCCACCAAAGGGAATACATGATATGCCTGAATTTGGTATGTTATTCAAATTTGATGCAGATTATGAGAACCTGACCTGGTATGGATATGGACCGTCAGAGACTTACTGTGACCGTGAAAGAGGCGGTAAGCTTGGCATCTATCAGAATAAGGTTGCTGATAATATCGCACAGTACCTGGTTCCACAGGAATGCGGTAATCATACCCATGTAAGACGTGCCAGTGTCACGGATAATCTTGGCAGAGGTATGGAATTTAGCGGTAAGGAATTGAGCTTCAGTGCACTTCCCTATACACCACATGAGCTGGAGAATGCAATGCACAGCTATGAACTGCCGCCTGTCTACTATACAGTAGTCAGAGTTGCCTTACAGCAGATGGGTGTAGCCGGTGATGACAGCTGGGGATCAAGAACACATGAGGAATATCTGATTGATGTGACCAGACCGCTTAAACTGGAATTTGATTTTAAGGGCATCTGATGCTCTTTAAAATATAGAAGAAGTAATCAACGCCGCAACAGCGGCACCACATAAAAGGAGGTAGAACAGTGGATAAATTTGTAGTAAACATTATTCATCGTCCGGAGATGGTTCCTGAGTATGCAGAGAAGGTAACCGGACACGGCAAAACAGAGGACATTGGAAGAAAGGCACTCTTAACAGAAAGTCTTGATATTTTCAAGACACAGCAGGAATGTGCGCATAAGAACGGTCTGAAGACAACGATTCAGATGACATATGCCAGCCTTTTCAATGATGAAGCTGTAGAAATCGCTAAGGAACATCATGAGAAGTATGGTGATGAGATCGCTCTTACTTTATTAGGTCTTCCCTGTACAGAGTTCCGTGAGAAGTATAAGACCAAGGATTTCTGTATCTGGATGTTCTCCATGGAAGACAAGATGTCCATCGTGGATGATGTATTCGGCAAATTCCATGAAAGATTCGGCTTCTATCCGGAATCAACAGGTTCCTACTATATGGATGCTGATCTGACTAACTATATTAAGAGTAAATATCCTATGGTAAAATGTGCAGTTGCTACATGTTGGGAAGAAGGCCCTAAGGCTTATCATACCTGTAACAACTCCTGGTATACCTTCATGGATGGCGGCCCATGGGCTCCATGGATTCCTTCCAAGCAGAATACACATGCACCTGCTGCCAATGAAGCAGAAGATTCAGGTATTGTAGCAATCCCTCATCTGTCAAGAGACCTGATCGCATGCTATGATGGTAATGGATCTAACTTTGGTACACATCCACAGAACGTACTTCGTGGTATGATCTATGATTCCAAGACATGGGATTTCCCATATTTATATAACCTGATCGATCAGTACAGAGATCTGGAGAAGTACAACAACGGTTATGCATATAACATGATGTTCGTTGGACCAGGCTGGATGAATAAGATGGGACGTTGGGAAGCTCCTTATGAGTTATTGCTCAAGTCTTATGAAGAAGGCTGCGAGTATTATGGTAAGCTCAAGAAGGAAGGCAAGCTCGTTGATATGACAATGTCCGAGTTCGCTGATTACTACAGAGAGAAGAAGGGCGTTAATAAGAAGATTTACACAGAGCCTGAATGTGCTCTCTGGAGAGATATTTTATACGGATCAGACAAGCAGTTATTCTGGTACTGCGATCCATTCATGCGTGCATGTGTCAATATGGATCAGGGCGGCGCTATCGTTGACCTTCGTCCTTATGCTGCCAAGCTTGAGTGGAAGACAGGTATCGGCACAGACCATGTATGGGATGCTTCCTATCCTTTCCTGATTCAGGAGAAGTACAGAGCAGGTTACTTCACACATTATGCAGGTGAAGGTACTGTTCGTAGTGCCAAGGTATGCTACAATGGCGAAGAAGTTGACCTGTGCTTATGCCGTACCAAGGCTCACTTCTCAGAAGTTGAGAACGAAAATGGTGTTGGCAAGACACGTATCCTGACACTTGATCCTGTAGATATCGAATTCTATGACCTGACAGTGAAATTACAGACTAAGATCTACTTCGTAGAAGGCAGCCAGGAGATCAAGATTGAGAGAAATATTCTGGAAATGAGCAATCCTGATGCAGAAGTTACCATTAATGAGTACATGGTAGCATGCTATGGTACAACAGAATATTCTGAGAATATGAATGGTATTACTCTCAAGTGCGTAGGCGATACAGAGACTAAGGAAATCGAATATGCTTACAAGTGCAGAGAAGCAGAAGTAGCCGGAGCAAAAGAAGTATATGCAGTAATTCCTCCTGTAGATACCAAGGTATCTTTAACAGCAGAAGGCAAGAACTTCACAGGCTATGTAAAAGAAGGCTATGCATTCTCACCCATGTTAACATTAGGTTATACAACAACTCTTAAAAATAAGGAGGTATTTGCAACATGTCTCAAGGTAGAAAAGGCAAATTAAACTATAGATGTCCCTCTTGCTTTATGAGAGACCTGGATATTGATATGTTCTATGATAAGGAAAAGGATGAATTCTATTGCATGCGTTGTCAGTACACCGGCAATGAGCAGGATGTATTGGAGAAGAACGAAATGGTAAGATTTCGTTACCGTGCAATGGCGAAGAGATTCACCAAATTTGATTTTGATTAATCTAAAAGAGGTCGGCAGCTTATGGCTGCCGGCTTTTTTGAATGAAGATTGCGGGATGAATTGCCATTTGACTAAAAATCCGTTATAGTATAGTAATAATATAGTGTATTTTAAGAAGGGAGAATATCTATGGGACGATTTTTAAATCCTGATTATAGTGCATTTCAGGATGTACTTGATTCAAAAATATATGTAGATAAAACAGAACTTTTGGAATACACAAATAGTGTAATCAATACAACATCCAAATTTATCTGTAATAGCCGTCCACGAAGATTCGGGAAATCTATTACAGCAAACATGATGACAGCCTATTACAGTAAGGGCTGTGATTCTAAGCAGATGTTTTCCAGACTGAAGATCAGTAAAAAGGATTCTTATGCGGAAAATCTGAATAAATACGACGTGATACATTTTGATGTACAATGGTGTATTGAACCTGCGGGCAGTGTAGAAAAGGTAGTTTCATTTATCACGGAAAATGTGATAAATGAGTTAAGAGTAACCTTTCCTGATATTTGTCCAAAGGAAAATATTACATTGCCTGATATGCTTTCACGGATTTATGATGCAACGGGCAGAAAATTTATTGTCATTATTGATGAATGGGATGTTCTTATTCGAGATGAAGCAAACAATCAACGTGTACAGGAAGAATATATTAAATTTCTACGTGGGATGTTCAAGGGAGTCGAGCCTACAAAATATATAGCCTTGGCATACTTAACAGGTATATTACCGATTAAAAAACTCAAAACACAGTCAGCATTAAACAATTTTACCCAGTTTACTATGTTAAGTTCATCGGTACTTGCACCATATATAGGATTTACGCAAGAGGAAGTAATCAGCCTGTGTGAAAGATTTGGACATAATTATGAAGAAGTCAAAAAGTGGTATGATGGTTATAGGCTTGGACAGTATCATATCTATAATCCGAACGCAGTTGTAAACCTTATGCTGTTAGGGGAATTTCAAAGTTACTGGTCACAGACAGGCACATATGAATCTATTATACCTCTTATCAATAAAAATTTTGATGGACTTAAAACCGCAGTGATAGCTATGATTTCAGGTGATGAGGTGAATGTAAGAACTGCTACTTTCCAAAATGATATGATTACATTCAGAAATAAGGATGATGTACTTACTTTGCTTGTCCATTTGGGATATCTGGCATATAATCAGAAAAGACAGACTGCGTATATCCCAAACGAAGAAATACGTATGGAATTTATAGATGCTGTGGAAGACAATAAATGGAGTGAATTAATAGAGTTTGAGAATCAGTCAGAACAGCTTCTGGAAGCTACACTGGATAAAGATGCCGTGGCAGTTGCGGAGTATATTGGTAAAATACACACAGAATATGCATCTACAGTGCAGTATAACAATGAAAATTCATTAAGCAGTGTACTGACGATTGCGTATCTTAGTGCTATGAAATATTATTTCAAACCTGTTAGAGAACTGCCGACCGGCAGAGGATTTGCAGATTTTGTATTGATTCCAAAGCCTGAATATGTGACAGATTACCCGGCGCTTGTCATTGAATTGAAATGGAATCAAAATGTACAAACTGCAATGAAACAGATCAAAGACAGAGAGTATCCGCAATCTATCCTGCATTATACAGGAAACATGTTGCTGGTGGGGATTAATTATGATAAAAAAAGTAAAGAGCATGAGTGCGTGATTGAAACGTATGAGAAGATATAGTTAGTGAAATAAAGGATTTTAAATAAGTCAGGATGAAAGTTAAGTTATTATATACAGTGTTTCCCTGTCTTTTGCTGGCGTTGACCTGTGATATGGGGCTGGTGGCTCGTTCACAGGAGCAGGATATGGCAGCAGCACAGGAAGAACAGCAGACGAAGGAACAGGATATAAGCTATACAGCAGGTGTAGCACAGATAAATGATGAGATCCAACAGGAAGAAGCAGCCGAGGGGGTAAGTCTGGCGGCTGGAGAAGCAGCGATAGTGCAGGACATTATAGATAGTGATGCAACAGAGTTGGAGAACTATGCACAGGAACAGCGCCAGTCGCAGGAGGTCGAGGCTGTCAGTGAGGCTTCGCATGGAGAGTCAGAGAATGAATACAGCAATTTTGCGATAGCAGATGTGAACAATTATGTAAATGTCAGAAGCACTCCCAATACAGAGGGCGAGATTGTTGGTAAGATGTATGATGGTTCTGTAGCGCAGGTGCAGAGTATCACAACGGAAAGTGACGGAGACTGGTTCCAGGTCATATCAGGTGAAGTGGAAGGCTATATTAAGGCAGAGTTCTTCATCTATGGAGATGCAGCGGCAGAGGTGATTGATAACTACGTGACCCGCTATGCAGTAGTACAGGCAGACAGGTTGAATGTACGACAGGAGCCGGATACTTCCGCATCCAGAATCGGCTACATCGATCATGGGGAAAAGGCACAGATCATAGAGTATGGTGAGGAATGGACGAAGATTCGCTATACAGAGAACACAGAAGGCTATGTTGCCAGCGAATTCATTACGATAGAAGAAGAGTTCATCTATGCCAAGTCCATAGCAGAAGAACAGGCTGAACAGGCAGCGTTGCAGGAGTTACAGCAGAGAGCTGCCCAGACAGAACAGACAGCCCCTGAGAATACCACGGTAGTTGTTACACCGCCGGCTACCAGTTACACAACGAATGCAGAGCTTCGAAGTGCCATTGTACAGTATGCAATGCAGTATCTGGGAACACCCTATGTGCATGGCGGCAGAAGCCTTGCATCAGGCACGGACTGTTCAGGCTTTACCAGCTATATCTATGCAGAATTTGGTTATTCCCTGAGCAGAACGCCACAGGGACAGTGGGGCGGTAATGGCAGAAGCATCAGCGTATCCGAGATTCAGCCGGGTGATATTGTATGCTATTCTTCCAATGGTTCCAAATGCACTCATGTAGGAATCTATATCGGTAATGGGCAGATCGTACATGAGGCCAATTCCAGAAAGGGCACCATAGTCAGCGACATATATTATGACAATACCTTTATTGGTGTGAAGAATGTAATAGATTAAGATATAAAATACAAAGACTTGAGGTTATGTGAGGACATAGCTTCAGGTCTTTTTATTATGCGCAAAATATGCAATGTTTTTCCCTGAAATAAGAAATGAATGCGTAGAAATGAGAAAATCGTAATGATAGGATAAGAAAAAA
>CAVBMG010000007.1:0-26868 GCA_963596435.1 Agathobacter sp. | reverse complement strand
AAGGCATAATGCGGGAATCCGTACCTTTGCACTGGTAAGCCTTGGAGCAGCGGTGGCAACGGTATTGAATGTAAAACTGTGTCAGATTCCCGGACTGGAGGCAGATGTAAGCAGAATACCGGCAGGTGTAATCAGTGGAATCGGATTTCTGGGAGCAGGTTCCATTCTGGTAACAGGCAGGAATCAGATCAAGGGTCTGACTACAGCGGCAAGTCTATGGGTATGTTCGGCAATGGGAATGGTGATAGGAGCAGGCTTTTTATGCATTGGTTTTGTCTGCTTCGTGCTTATTATGATAGCGAATCGGATTCTGCAGCATTTAAGTCAGAGAGTGGAATCTCATAACCGATATCTTAGCCTTTATATAGAAGTGGAGAAGATTAAGGGAGTTGTGAAGCTGAGAAAGTATATTTCAGAGACAGGATATGAGCTGATATCCATGAATAAGTCAAAAGAAAAGACTTTATTGGCATCAGATGTTGCTTTGACAGTTGTGCTGGATCTTAAACGAACAACAGAGCATCAGATTGTTCTAAATGCCTTTGAGATATTGGATTATGTAAACTACATAGAGGAAATATAGACAAAAAAGAATGGATTCATAGCAAAAAATGCAATGTTTGTGACAATTAAAAGCAAAAAGTAAGTAGATATGATGCATAAATGCAGATAAACTATAGCTATATTCAACAGAGAACATAAAAAGTATATCTGACGGAAAGGTATGGCGATTTATAAAATGGAGAAAAAGAAAAGGTCAGCAAAGGTAAGGGTCTATTTAAGGAACAACTGGCAGTTATATGCAATGCTGGTGCTTCCACTGGTTTATATGATCTGCTTTAAGTATAAACCAATGCTTGGAGTAGTAGTAGCTTTCAAAAAATTCAATGTATTTGCCGGTATCTGGGGTAGCCCATGGGTAGGACTGGCTAACTTCAAGGAAGCTTTTTCCTCCGGCGATTTCTGGAGTGCATTGAAGAATACGATTATTTTAAATCTCGGTGATCTGATTATCGGATTTCCCATTCCTATATTTTTGGCAGTATTCTTGAATGAACTTCGAAGTAATAAGATTAGAAAAACGACACAGACATTATTGTATCTGCCTAATTTCCTTTCATGGGTTATTATTGCAGGTATCGTAAACCAGCTTTTCTCAGGAAGCGGTCTGGTGAATAACGTGCTGAATGCCTGTGGATTTGAATCCGTATCCTTTTTAAGCAGTGCATTCCTTTGGAGATTCATATACTGGTTCTTCGGTGTATGGCAGGGAGCTGGATATTCCCTGATCGTATATCTGGCAGCATTGATGGCAACTGATGCTTCCCTGGGTGAGGCAGCCTATATTGATGGAGCTACAAGAATGCAGAGAATCTGGCATGTAACGATTCCACAGATATCATCTACGATCACAGTACTTCTGATCATGCAGATCGGTAAGCTGATCACGATCAGTTTTGACCGTCCATATATGATGGGCAATACAATGGTCAAGAGTGCATCCGATGTTATCAGTACCTATGTATATTCTGTAGGTCTTGCAGCAGGACGATTTGACTTTGCAACAGCGGTAGGTCTGTTCCAGACAGTCGTTGGTGTGATTCTGGTTCTTAGTGCCAATGCAGTGATTAAGAAAATGGGACAGGAGGGAATTATCTGATGAATAGTGCAATTAACAGTAAGACAGAAAGAATATTTCAGTTCATATGGAGTCTGTTCTTTGTTCTGATTACCTGTATCGCGATGGTTCCACTGCTTCGAGTAGTAGCAGTTTCCTTCAGTTCCAAGGATGCGATTACGGCGGGCAAGGTACTGATATGGCCGATTGGATTCAACACAGAAGCTTATGTAAAAGCAATCCAGAGCGGCAGCTTCATCCATGCATTTGGATATTCTATCATTTTGATGTTTGGCTCTACAGCAGTCAGCCTGGTTATGACAGTGTTGGCAGCATATCCGCTTTCCAAACAGAATCTGGTAGGTGGCAAGGTTATTATGACACTGTTCGTACTTACCATGTATCTTCATCCGGGTATCATTCCTGAGTATTTGAATGTGAAGGATTTTAAGATGATCAATACAGTATGGGCACTGGTTATACCGGGAGCACTCAGCGCATATAACATGATCATTATGTGCAATGCATTTAAGGGAATTGATTCAGCGATTTACGATGCGGCAAAGATTGATGGATGCAGTGAATTCAAGACTTTGATGAAGGTGTCACTTCCACTGGTATATCCAACGATTGCGACTCTGGGACTGTTCTATGCAGTAGGTCGTTGGAATGGTATTAGTGATGTTATGTATTATATCAATAATTCTTCTCTGTACACGGTGCAGATGGTACTGAAGCAGTTCGTGGAATCTATTAAGATTGCAGCAGAAGAAGGCATCAGATCCAATCTGGTAGCAGATAATGTAAAATCAGCAAGTATTGTAATATCAATGCTTCCTATGTTACTGGTATATCCTTTTGTGCAGAAGTTCTTTACAAAAGGTATCATGATAGGGGCAGTCAAGGGCTAATGGTCAGAATCTCTCTGGCGAGGAGAAGTTACATATAAAAACATATCGGGAGGTAATTCTATGAAAAGAAAAGGCTTAATGGCAAAATCAGCAGCACTGTGTATGGCAATGGCAATGATTTTTACAACAGGCTGTGGCAGCACTGCTCCGGCGGCAGATGATTCCACAGGCTCATCAGAGGCTGCAGCAACGCAGACAGCAGAATCATCAGGAGCACAGGAGACAGAGTCGGCAGCAACAGATAAGTTTGATAAGGAAGTATCTATTCGTGTTATGCTCTGGGACAGAGGAAATGCAGCACCAAATACTACCACAGAGAACAATGCACTGACACAGTGGATTCAGGAACAGATGAAAGACCTGTATAATATAAAGGTAGAGTATGTATCCGTACCACGTTCCGGTTCTGACGACAGTCTCAATATCATGATGACTGGTGGTACTGCACCTGATATCGTATTTTCCTATAGTCAGAGTCTGTTCTATAATTACGCATCCAGCGGAGCTTTGAATGATCTGACTGCTTTGTATGAGCAGTATGGCAGCAATATTGCAACATATTGTGAGGAAGCACAGGGAATCGGCACTGTAGGCGATGCCAGATATGCTGTTATGAAACAAAGAGGTACTGAGATGCCACGTCACATGGCTTATATCCGTCAGGACTGGCTGGATGAACTAGGAATGGATATGCCTACAACGAAAGAGGAATTAGGCGAGTATCTTTATGCAGTAAAAGAAGCAAAGCTTGGTGGAGAAAATACAGTTCCATGGGCAATGAGCGGCAGAACTGATACAGAAAAGAATTATCTTAATTTCGTAGGCTCTTATGTAGATCTGGAAAATGAAAGAGATGCCTATATCTACAGTGAAACATATATGGCAGTAGCGCCTGGCTCCAAGGATGGCTTAAAAGTATTGAATCAGTGGTACAATGATGGACTGATCACACAGGATTTCCCGACAGATACAACAGAAGACGGTATGAAAGCTGATGTAGCAAATGGTCGTGCAGGCTTTGTACTGGACGATGCAACACAGCCTTGGGATTCTATCCAGGTATTGAACAATACAGAAGGCGGCGAGACATTTGTTCCGATTCAGTGCTTTGATCTGTCAGATGGCTCTTACAGAATTCCATTTGAATACAGACATGCAATGTATGTTATGATTCCTTCTACAACAAAGGATGAGGATAAGCTTGTAGCCTGCATGAAGTATCTTAACTGGCTGGCTGATCCTGAGAATGCAACCAAAGTACGTTATACACCTGACTATACAACCAATGAAATCGGAGTAGCCAAGGAGCCTTCACAGGAAGAAAAGGACACAAAGGGATATCCTGGAACATGTGATGACCTGTGTATCATGAACCTGAACTTTGCATGGGTAAATGACAATGAAGTACTGGCACAGACTGATTTTGACAATCAGGAGATACAGTGGGAGACTCTGGACTGGTTCAAGAATTTCTATACATTACGTGAGGAAGGCAAGTTCCGTTTCCCTACATATGGTTATATTTCAGAAGATGAACAGACCTATGGCAAAGATGTTGAGAACAGAATGGTTGAGTTTGTTTATACAGTAATCTGCTGTCCAACGGCTGATTTTGAATCTACCTACGAAAGCAGTTATACAGAATTGGTAAATGCAGGTTTACAGAAGATCCTGGATGGCAGAGCAGCATATTATGACAGCCTTGGAAACTGATGTTGACCCTAAGTGAGTGAATAGAATTGCCCGGGGATAGTTATGATATGTCCGGGCAATTTTTTAAACAGGTGTATCAGAAGGTGACAGCTATGTACAACATTGGAATTGATTTTGGTGGTACAAATATCGTAACGGGATTGGTTAGTGGAATCGAACTCATTGATACCATAAGCTTTCCTACACAATTGTATACAGATCCAGAACAGACAATAGAAGCGATTGCACGTGATATTCGGCATCTACTGTATCAGAATGAAGTGGCTATGGAAGAAGTTGTTTCAATAGGTGCGGGAGTTCCGGGAACTGCGAATCTGGACACGGGCAACATAGAGTATGCCAATAACATTGGCTTCTATCACACCCCTTTCTGTCAACTGTTGGAGCAGCAGCTTGGTAAGCATGTCTATTTTGATAATGATGCCAATGCAGCAGCACTTGGCGAGTATCTGATAGAAGAAAGCAGGGCAAAATCCTTTATACTGGTTACGCTGGGAACAGGAATCGGCTGTGGAATGATCCTGAATGGTAAGATATATCGTGGTGTGAACTATGCAGAAGGTGAAATCGGGCATATGACCATTCGATATGATGGGAAACCCTGTAATTGCGGACGTAGAGGATGCTTTGAAGCCTATGCATCAAGCAGGGCATTGGTGGAACAGATCAGAGAAGAACTTCCTGCTCACCCTGATAGCATGTTATGGAAGTTATGTAAACAAAAACTGCAGAATATAAACGGCAAACTGTTCTTTGAGGCAGTCAGTATGCAGGATGCAGCTGCATTGCAAATCCGTGAACAGTATGTTGAATATCTCTCACAGGGACTGGCGAATCTTATTAATATATTGCAGCCCGAGGAATTGCGGATAGGTGGCGGCATCAGCAGGGCAGGAGAGTATTTTCTGCCACAGGTTAAGGAGAGAGTAGGAGAGCTGATCTATTCCAGGACTTCTAAGTGTAATACAGACATTCGCATTGCCAGAGCTTATAATGAAGCTGGGATTATAGGAGCAGCATTGCTCCATTCACCGGTTGGAAATGATGTTATGAAAGAATAGGCATACCGTGACAAATGGAGGAGAAGGATTCCCATGAAGATATACAAAGCAAAAGATTATGCCGATATGAGCAGGAAGGCGGCAAATATTCTATCAGCACAGGTGATTATGAAGCCGGATTGTGTGCTGGGACTGGCAACCGGTTCCACTCCCATAGGTGTATATAATCAGTTAGTGGAATGGTATCACAAGGGAGATATTGATTTTGCCCAGGTCAGGACAGTGAATCTGGATGAATACCGTGGACTGTCACCGGACAATGTACACAGTTATGCATATTTCATGAGAAAATATCTTTTTGACAGAGTCAATATTTCTTTATCCAATACGAATATTCCTGATGGACTGGCAGAGAATGGAGAACTTGAATGCAGCAGATATGATAAGGTCATCCAGAAGCTTGGAGGAGTAGATATGCAGCTTCTGGGACTGGGGCATGATGGACATATAGGCTTTAATGAGCCGGAAGAGGCATTTGAGAAGAGTACCCATGTGGCAGTATTAAAGCCGGAGACCAGGCAGGCGAATCAGCGATTCTTTGGTGAGGGAGAAGAAGTCCCGACACAGGCAATCACCATGGGAATCAAGTCCATTATGCAGGCAAGAAAGATACTGCTTATCGTCAGTGGAGAAGATAAGGCATCTATTCTTGCCAGGGCACTGGAAGGACCGGTCACACCAAGAATACCGGCATCTATTCTGCAGCTTCATAATGATGTTACAGTGGTTGCAGATACAGCAGCATTGTCATTTATAAAGGGTTAGAGAGGAATTGCAATATGAGAAAGCAATATGAAAAGATTATAGAAGGTACTGATAAAAGGGTGAGAAAGTGTCTGCGGACACAGATCATGAATGAAAACAGCCAATATTACGGTGGATTTCCTGATGAGAATGATCTTCTCCAGGCAAAATATACCGTATATCGTCTGACTACCATGATAGCAGCCTACAGCAATGCGGACAGTGAATACTATCATAATGAGAAGGTGGCACAAAGAGTACTGCTGGGACTGGATTTTGTAAAAAGATGTCAGCATGAAGATGGCCTGTTTGACTATATCAACTGTAATTTCCACTCAGCTCCTGATACGGCTTTTATTGTAAAGAGGATGCTTCCAGGATTACATTATCTGCATGATAATGAGAGGGATTCCTGGCAGGAGAAGATTTATGAGAAATTATATCATATTGCATCTGCAGCAGCAGACGGATTGCTTCTTGGAGGATTTCACACACCAAACCATCGTTGGGCGATAGCTTCTAATCTGCTGGAATGTGCAGATTTCTTTGACAGACCGGCACTGGCAGAGGCAGCAGGTATCTATTTACAGGAGGGCAGCGACTGCAATGCCGATGGTGAGTATGCAGAGCGCTCCGCAGGAGGCTATAACCGTATCAACAATGAAGCCATGATTACCATAGCCAAGTATACGAAGGACAGCTCTTATGAAGACTGCGCAGTGCGTAATCTTTATATGATGCTTACGTATATGGAGCCGGATGGAACAGTATTTACAGCCAATTCTACCAGACAGGACAATGGTAAGAGGATTATTCCAAAGAATTACTACTGGGATTATCTGATGCTCGGAAAAGACAGGAATATTCCTGAATTTCTGGGATTTGCCAACTATTTGTTTGAGCTGGTGGAAGAGAATCAGTTATCCTATCCTGATATTTTGTGGCATTTCATGAACAGACCTGAATTCATAGAAGAGGAATACGAAGGCGAATATCAGCTAAAGGAATATAGAAAATTATATCAGGATTCTGGCATTGCCAGGGTTCGCAGGGGAGATTTCACATATACGCTGATGCAGGGTAAGAGCAATTTCCTGTATTTCAGCAATTCGTCCATAGATGTTGCAGTCAAAGTAGCAGGAGCCTTTTGTGAGCACAGGGCATTTCAGCCGGAAACACTGGAAAGTACAGAGAATGGATATCATATGACACAGACTATGCATGGCTGGTATTATCTTCCCTTCAAGGAAAAGCCACAGACCAGTGACTGGTGGAAGATGGATCAGACCAAGCGGGAAAAGAAAATGGGACCGGACTTGACAATAGATACCGTGGTAAAAGACATTCCAGATGGAATCGAGGTAACAGTAAAGATTGAAGGTGTCTCTCAGGCTCCATTTCGTGTAGAGATTGCCACACTGGGAGCACAGAAAGCGGATAATGAATATTTCTGTATGCGGGATATTAAGGGCAAAAGAATACTGGCAAAAGCAGGAATGACACTTCTTTCTAATAAGGATGATGCCATTGAGGTCGGACCTGCCTTTGGCACACACTCCTATATGGATGGGCTTTTTGGCAGTGAAGGCAGTGACCAGGGATGCTTTACATTGTATTTTGCCGATTATACCCAGTGGGAGCATACCTTTACAATTCGCAATGTCACTGCATAAACTGCTGACGCTTGCGGTAATCGGAAGGGGATTCTCCACATAGTCTTCTGAAGATACGATTGAACTGGGAGAAGCTTGAGAAACCGCATTCTGTTGCAATCTCTGTGATCTTCTTCGGGCTGTTGATGAGCAGATACTGACAGTTACGGATACGAACCAGATGGATATAGTGAGTCAGTGTATATCCTGTAATATTTTTGAACTGGTGGGATAAGTAATAAGGACTCATCCAGTTCTCTCTGGCAAGATCTTCCAGGGTCAGGTCTTCCATATAATGCGTATGGATAAAGTTGGAAACGGCATAAATACGTTGTTCAATCTGATCCTTGGGCTGTTCCGGTTCATAGGTATTGTAGTCCTGACAGCGGTTGAAATAGTAGAGAAATTCTGTAAAGATGCTGTGAACCATCAGCTCATAGGCTCCGGTCAGTTCCTGAGTACCTGCTTCCCTGGAAATCGTAACGATACGATTGATCAGCTTGTTAAGAACGTTAAGCTGTTCTTCGGGAAAACGGTAGATAGGAAGCTCTCTGTTAAAAGGCGATAACAGTTCATGATAGGAATCAGAGAAACCATAGCCATCATCACGGTACATAAAGGTGATGATAAGTCGCTGAGAAGGTTCTCCTTCAGGATAACAGGTCTTATGCAGAAGAGAAGGAGCAAGCAGCACGAAGTCTCCGCGCTTGATATGATAGGGTACACCCTTGATAAAATGGATGGCATCCGGACTGAGCAGCACATGTATCTCATAGTAAGAGTGGAAGTGTTCAAATTCCATATTCTTGCTGTAAGAGCGGCTGTCGAAGTCGAAGAAATAAAAGATATAATTATTAATATCATTTACAATAATGAAACGTTGACTTTCATAGGTGATAGGATGTACCAAAACTGTTACCTGCCTTTCTGATCGTAAATCAGTTCATAGGAAAAAGTATATCGAAAATTCTGGAAAAAACAAGATGGTGAGTATATGAAGAAAGAAAAAAAGATAATTATTTTTACCGATAGTGGAGATACCATTATTGACGAAGCAACACAGCGCTATGATGAACAGGGATATGTCACCAGTGCAGATTTTATAGAGGATGCGGGAGAAGTACTGGAAGAGCTGTACCAGGAGGGATACAGAATCGCTCTGGTAGCAGATGGAGAAGAACAGTCTTTTCACAATGTCTATGACAAGAACGGACTGCGCCATTGTTTTGAAGGCTGGGTCGTATCAGAGACAGTAGGAGTGCAGAAGCCAAACCGTCCCATGTTCGATACTGCCATGCAGGCAATGAAGCTGACAGAGGAAGATAAGGGCAGAATCGTTATGATAGGCAATAATCTGAAAAAGGATGTGGCAGGAGCCAATCAATTTGGCATAACCTCCATCTGGCTGGACTGGTCTCCACGTTATTTCCATGAATATGAAGAGGCTGACTGGCAGCCGGACTATATCATTCATCACCCATCAGAATTACCGGAACTTCTGCGCAGACTGGAAGAGGAATATGAGCAGAAAAAGATAGACCGTAAGCTGGAACTGCTGATTCAGGCATTCAGTCCGATTCTGTATGAAGATGATGAGATATTCATGCAGAATATGCGGACAAAGAAAAAAATATCAGAAGAAGAACTCAAGAAATATGCACACTGGGAATGGACACAGGGGGTAGGACTGTATGGACTGTGGAAACTATTTGAGACAACAGGCAGAGAGGAATATTTGGAGCTTCTTCGTAAATTCTATGACAGCCAGATGCAGGTCGGCTTTCCACCATTGAATGTAAACACCATGATGCCATATCTGGTCATGTCACTGATGGCAGAATATCTCAAAGATGAGACATATCTGGAGCCATGCAGGAGGGCAGCACAGTGGATCATGGAAGAGATGCCCCGTACGGAAGAGGGAGGCATTCAGCATCAGACTTCCGATGATACCAATGAACAGGAATTATGGGACGATACGTTGTTCATGACAGTATTGTTTCTGGCCAATATGGGACGTATCCTGAACAGAGAGGATTATAAACAGGAAGCACAGTATCAGTTCCTGTTACATATGAAATATTTGCAGGATCCAAAGACCGGTTTCTGGTATCATGGCTGGACATTTCTGGAGCGTAACAATTTTGCCGGGGCTTTCTGGGCAAGAGGAAACTGCTGGCTGACAATAGCAATTCCAGAAGTATTATCAATCATAGACTGCCCGGAGCAGGTAAGGCATATCTTGCAGGAGACACTGGAGAATCAGGTCAAGGCACTGGCAGAGAGTCAGGCAGACAGTGGTATGTGGCATACGCTGCTGGATGATCCGACATCTTACGAAGAAGCCAGCAGTACCTGTGGTTTTGCCTATGGCATTCTCAGAGGCATTCATACAGGAGTATTGGACAGGAAATGGTTATATGTGGCGAAAAAGGCGCTGCAGCCGATCCTGAATCTGATTTCGGATGAGGGTGTGTTGGAACAGGTGTCTTATGGCACTCCCATGGGAAGAGTTGATAAGGAATTCTACAAGCAGATTCCAATCAAACCAATGCCCTATGGACAGGCAATGGCAATTTTATTCCTGGTAGAGGAGAAGAAGGATGAACAATCATGAACAGTATCCCGGCAGACAATGGTGGGAAAGACTGGAAATGTGGGAAGACTGGCTGAAAGGACATATCTGGTATAACGTGGATGGTGTGGAAGTAGAGGGCATCATTACCAGAGAACGTCTTACCTATGAGGCGGCAATAGAACAGATAAAATCCAGCGGAAAACAGATGCTGCCAGGCATGACCTGGGGCAATTACTGGGAATACGGCTGGTTTAAGACGCAGTGGACAGTACCGCAGCAGTTAGAGGGCAAGAGGCTGATTTTTCTTGCAGCAGTAGGAGAAGAGATGCTTGTCTGGGTCAATGGACAGGAGAGAGGAGCCATTGATAAGAAGCATAAGTATATCACACTGACCAGACAGGCACATGCGGGAGATACTTATCAGATCGTCATGGAGTGCTATGCCGGACATGGACCAAGAATGGAGGCAGGCTGTTTCTGTTCCAGGAGAGAAGATGCCTTTGAACTGCAAGACGGACCACAGCAGAGCATTGGCAGATCCTGCATTGCAGTATGGGATGAGGTGATCTTTCAGACAGGAATGGATTATCTGACGCTGTTTTCTCTGGTGAAAGGTCTGCCGGACCGTTCCCTGAGAGCAGTCAAAGTCATAGAAGGACTCAAGAGATTCACATTAAAGGCAAATCTGGAAGAAACAGGAGAGAGACTGCATCAGGTGTTGTTGGAAGCGGATGAGGAATTAAAACCATTACTGGAATGTACCAATGGCTCTACCGCACCTGAATTTACAGTATTTGGACAGTCACATCTGGATCTGGCATGGTTATGGACGCTGGAAGAAACCAGAAGAAAGACGGCAAGAACCTATGGAAATCAGCTGGCGTTGATGGAAGAATACCCGGAGTATCGTTTTCTGTTATGTGAACCACCGATTCTTGAGTTCATGCAGGAGTCTTATCCTGCGGTATGGGAGAGAGTCAGACAGAAAGTGGAAGAGGGACAGATCTATGCGGATGGGGCACTTTATGTAGAAAGTGATATGAATATGCCCTGTGGCGAGAGTCTGGCAAGGCAGTTCCTGTATGGTAAGGAATGGTTTAAAAGAGAGCTGGGAGTGGACAGTCAGGTTGCATGGATGCCTGATACATTTGGATATCCTGCTTGTCTGCCACAGATTATGAAGCAATGCCGTGTACCGTATTTTGCAACACAGAAGCTGGTGAGACAGGACCCGGAGTGTGAGCCTTTTCCCTACAATGTGTTCTGGTGGCAGGGAATAGATGGCAGCAGGGTGTTAGCACATCTGTATAAAGAAAATAATGCAATTCCTCTTCCAGAGAAGATGATAGAAAGATGGGAGAAAGACCGAATCCAGACAGAAGAGATTGACACCATGATGTATCCTTTCGGTTATGGTGATGGCGGTGGCGGTGCAACAAGAGATGAGCTGGAAATGGTGCGCAGATGTGCGAATTTGGAAGGCATGCCAAAGACGGTATATGCAAGCCCGCAAAGCTTTTTTAAGAAGCTGGAGGAAAGTAATCCGACTAATGTATTTACCGGAGATCTGTATCTGGCATGGCATAGAGGAACCTACACAAGTCAGGCACATACCAAGCTGGGGGTACGCAGGGCAGAATGTCTTCTAAAAGAGGCAGAATACTGGGATACCGTGTGCGCTGTCTATGCAAAGTCCAGGGCAGATGGCAGAAGAGAGATATTGCAGAAATTATGGAAGAGACTGCTCTTGCAGGAATTTCATGATATTTTGCCGGGAACAGGAATCGCCAGAGTGCATGAAGAGGCAGTCAGGGAACTGGAGGCAATTGCAGAGGAAGCAAAGGGTATATTAAATGACAGTCTATCGCTGTTAGAACCTGATATGGTGCAGCCAGTCATGGAAAAGTCAGAGAGTGTTTTGGGTTGTCATGAAGATACTGAGAGATATTCTATGGAAAGTCCTTTCCTGTATGTTGAACTCGATCACACTGGGCGGATATGGCAACTTAGAGATAAAGAAAACGGAACAGAGTTTGTTGATATGAGTAGTCCCATGAATGAACTGCGTCTGTATAGAAATGTCAATTCCTATTATGATGCATGGGAGATTGGCAGAATGTATGAACAGGAGGAAGAAAAGTTAGACAGGACGAACTGGCAAATCAGCAAGGCAGAATATAATGAGCGCCCGGCATGGCTTTTGCAGGGCAGAATCAGAGAGTCCTCATTCTCACAGTATATCGTATTGAGCAGAGACGGCAGACAGTTGGAGTTCTATACACAGATAGACTGGCAGGAGTGCCACAAGATGTTAAAGGTAGATTTCCCTTCTGTGATTCATTCCCATGAAGTAATCGGCGAGATTGCCTTTGGTGCCTACGGCCAGCCTACAACACAGTCCTGGAAGTGGGAGAAGGATCGTTACGAGGTGTGCAGGCACAGATATTGTGCACTGGAAAATGGCAGAGAAGGCATCGCGGTATTCAATGACAGTAAATATGGCTGGAGTGCAAAGGAGAATCAGATCAGCCTGACCCTGTTAAGAGCACCGGTTATGCCGGATCGTGATGCAGACAGAGGTGTACAGCAGTTTGCCTACGCATGCAGACCTTATGTTGGAACTTTTCAATCAGAAGAGATACCCAAACAGGCAGTGGATTTTGACAGACAGGCGCATATTCCACAGGAGATATTGGCTAAAGAACAGAAGTTGTCCGAAAAGTATGAAATCTGCATTCTTGAGCCATATCAGCAGTCAGAGTCCTGCCATGTCATGACAGAGGCAGTCAAGCTGACAGAAGACGGAAGCGGCAAGGCTGTGATTCGTCTGTATGAAGCAACCGGCGTTCCTCAAAAGATTCGGATAAGTTTCCCCTATGAAGTAGAAGGACTAACAGAGACGAATATGCTGGAAGAGGAAGAACGGAGATTGCAGGACACAAATGGAGCATATGTACTGGAATTTGGTGCATTTGAGATTAAGACACTGGTAGTAGAAAGAAGGACTTGCCATGCAGGATGAAGCACTTGTTAAGAAATATCTTCCGATATTTATGGTAGATGAGAAGGAACCATTCAAAATACAGGCGATAGGTTATACTGTCTTTCGAGACAGCATGAGAAGCGATTCCTTTCCAAAGCGTATTATAGCGGCAGACTGGAATCAGGTGAACTGTGTGATTGAGTATGCGATATGGTTCGACTATGATATTCAGCATCTGTATGAGCTGGAGCATGTATGGATATATGTTGGAAAAGATGGTAATGTATGCAAAGTTGAGGGAAGCTTTCATGGAAAATACCTGAATATGGTCAATTTGGATACAGGTGAGCCGGTATTGAATGAAGCTGGACAGGCAATAGTCTGGATGCAGCCGGGGAAGCATGCACTTCTTCCTGACCCACGACTGGTAAAGGTCGTTCCTGAATGGGAAGAGAGCTGCACAGTGCTTGCAGGTGCAGATGGACTGGCTGTGCCAGATGCTTTCAGAGGGTGGCTTCCACCAATAGAGGAAGCCGGTCAGCAAAGAATCTGTGACTATATTAAAACGCAGTACGCTTTTGAACCATCCCTTTGTTTTGAAGAAATGAAGATAGACAAAGAGATTGTGATGCCATGGAGTGAACTGCGGGAAAGTATTCCAAACAGACTTGCCAGGGAATTAGATAAGATAGGTGTGAAATATCACACGGACAGGAGCAATAAATGAACTGGTGGAAAACATGGAAGTCTCAGATGAGGACGAAAGACTGGGGTGCAAATCTCTTGCTATACCTGATTGGAGTTGGGCTTATGCCGCTTGGCGTTGTATTGACGGTCAATTCACATCTTGGGGCAGGCGGTTATGATGCACTGAACTTTGCCCTGGGAGAGAAAATGGGGATCAATACCTCGCTTGCTATCTATATGACTGCATTTCTGGCTGTGATTCTGGCGGCAGTCATACGAAAGAAAATGCTGCGGATTACAACATTTATTTCCTCATTCTTTCTGGGGGTATTCACAGATATGTGGAAAGCCATATTAAGGAATGTGGAGGGAAATAACACAATGGAATCGGTTGTGATACTCTTGATTGGTGTGTTGGTTATTGCATTTGCGGTAGCTGCCTATATTCTCTGCATTTTCCCATCCAATCCGACGGACGATCTGGTGGCGGCTATGCATGAAAAAGGTGTAAGACTTGGAATTGCCAAGATCGGACTGGATGTGGTATGTGTCATAATAGCATTTCTGCTTGGCGGCGAGATCGGGGTAGGAACGATTGTGTGTACATTAGGGCTTGGACCCGTGATTGACTGGTTCTATGGCTGGCTGCAGAAGCTCATTCAAAAATATGATATTAAAGTAACAGTTTCATAGAATCAAAAGACGCTGTACCCTCTAATCTGAGAGTGCAGCGTCTTTGGTTAATACCCAGTCTCCAAAGGTTTCAGTACTCCACTGCTGTAAGTCGCTTAGAGAGAAGGAGATTCCAGCATAGGAGATGATACCGTGGCTGGAAGCCAGCTCCTGCGTATAATCCTCTAAAGGATAGATATTCTGAATACGGACGGGACTGCTGGTATAGTGGCATACCAGAGGGATAACGCCTGTTTTATCTTCCCGAAGTGAGATGTCATCCTGCGTTACATGATAGGTGACCCATGCCATACCTTCCAGCATACTTCGTCCATTTTGCTGCGTCGATACGTAGTTGCCAAGGGAGTAGTAGCAGATAGCACTGTTGCCGTTGTCAGTCTGAATCTGTTCAATTGGCTGTACTACGTGTGGATGGGTGCCAATGATCAGGTCAGCTCCCGCTTCTGTCATTTGTGTGGCAAATTTCTGTTGATAAGAGGAAGGGGAGGTCTGATATTCAGTTCCCCAGTGTGGGCATACCACTACGATATCTGCCATTGTTCTGGCATTTTTAATATCTTCCAGAACCTGTGGATTGATCGTGGTATAGTCCATGGCTCCGGTCTGTTCATTACGTGCGCATAGAAGCTCCATGCGGGAAGCCAGTTTATTGGATACGATCTCGTAGTTGGGCCCATAGGTATAGTTCAGGATAGCAAAGGTAACATCTTTTATAGTAAGGGTAGGAATCGTTCGGTTATCAGGCTCATGCAATCCTGTCAGGAGGACTTCAGGATGGTTCCTCCAGAAACTGACACAGCTGTCAATTCCATCAATTCCCTGATCAGCAGAATGGTTCGTTGCCTGTAAAACTACATTAAATCCGGCATTGGCAATGGCATCGCCAACTTCTGTAGGAGAATTAAAATGAGGAAATCCGCTGAATCCGAGTTGATTACCAGCCATGATCGTTTCCTGATTAATAATCTTCACATCTGCTTTATTTAGAAAATCTGTAATTCCCTGAAACAGAAAAGAAAAATCGAAAGAACCATCATTTTGTTTGCCGGTATAGACAACACCCATATGAATCAGATCATCCCCCACAGCCATAAGAGTGACATCATATTCCTGAAAGGCGGGGGTACTTTCTTCTTCCGGCATTTCTGTTACGGTAAAACCTTCCGGTGTTTCCCTGATAGAGAGCCTGTCCGAAGCTATGGGCGTGTTGGAAGCCGCCGGTGTGTTCTCAGACTCAATGTCAGTGAATTCATCAAAGGATACAACCTCTGATACAGGCGATGAAGAAGCGCAGCCTAACAAAAGAAGTGTTATTATAAGTAAAGCGAATATTTTTCGATGATGTAACATAGGTTATCCTTTCTTGAGGGTATAAGGTATATTGCCATATAAATTAAGTCAGATATGCTTGTAAACAAGCATATACTGTCTCAATTTGCATGGCTCTGAATAGTTACACACATTATAGAATTTTGCATATATCTTGTCAAATTCAGTAAAAGTTATGACATCTGTGATTGTACAGGGACAAGATATAGGCTATAATGGGCGCAGACATAAATTTGTATGAAAGGCATGGTTATTCAGATGGCAATTGAGAATGTAAGGAAATATATGCAGCAGTTTGGAATAGAGGATCGTATCATGGAATTTGATGTGTCAAGTGCTACAGTAGAGCTGGCAGCACAGGCGCTTCACTGCGAGCCGGGACGCATCGCCAAGACATTGTCCTTTATGGTGGAGGATCAACCGATTCTGATTGTAACAGCAGGTGATATGAAGATAGACAATCATAAATACAAGACGCATTTTGGCAAAAAGGCAAAGATGCTCACACAGGATGAAGTGGTTGAGAAAATTGGTCATGCAGTAGGCGGCGTATGCCCTTTTGGTATCAAAGATGGAGTAACTGTGTATCTGGATGAGTCACTTCGCAAGTATGATACGGTATTTCCAGCCTGTGGAAGCAGTAACAGTGCCATTGAACTGACAATAGAAGAAATGGAGAAATACACACCATATACAGAATGGGTAGATGTATGCAAAGAGTCCGTTTAGTACATATTCTTAGTGTAAGGAAAGGAATACGATATGTTGCCGACAAGAGAAGAAGCTGTTGCATTGGTCAGGGATGGTTTAGCATGTAATCCTGGACCCTGGGGAAGACATTGCCTGACAGCAGCGCATTGCGCAGAGAAAATTGCCAGTGCATGTGGAGATATGGATTCTGAGAAAGCCTATATATTAGGATTATTGCATGATATAGGCAGAAAGTTTGGAACGAGACACCTGGGACATGTTTCAGATGGTTATACATATATGAAATCATTAGGTTATGATGAAGTAGCCAAAATCTGTCTGACACATTCGTTCAACAATCACACTGTAGATGAATATATAGGAAAATTTGACGTTTCACAAGAAGAACTGACACTTATTAAAACCAAACTGGCTGAAACTGTATATGATGAATATGACCTGTTGATTCAATTATGCGACAGTCTGGCAGGAGCAGATGGAGTCCTTGACATTGAAGAGAGAATGAACGATGTAAAGAGAAGATATGGTTCCTACCCGCAGGATAAATGGGATTCCAACATCGGATTAATGCATTATTTTGAAAAGAAAATGAATCAGAATATTTATCTGGTGTGCGAGAAAGATACCTTTGTACCGGAAGAACTGGCGTGAAAGGAATGGCGATTAAAATGGGAAAAGTTGTAGTCAGTGCGTGTTTGGTGGGACGCAATTGTAAATACAGTGGTGGCAATAATTACAGCGAGAAGCTGCATAAATGGTTAGAGGGAAAAGAGGTCATAGAAGTCTGTCCAGAAGTCGCAGGAGGATTGCCAACACCCAGAACACCGGTGGAACTGGTCAATGGTGTTGCAACAGACCGTAATGGAATCAGCAGGGATACAGAGTTTCATCGGGGCAGTAGTCTCATTCTGAAAGAACTTGCAGGAGAAGAGATAGAGTGTGTCGTTTTGCAATCCAGAAGCCCTTCCTGTGGTGTAAAACAGATTTATGATGGTACATTTTCCGGGAAGTTTATCCCCGGACAGGGAATCTTTGCCAGAGATCTGATAGATCAGGGATATAAAGTCGTGGATGTGGAGGATATTCTTTAGATTTAGCCCCAACCTGTTCATTGCGCGGGCATAGGATATAGGCTATAATAAGAAATAAGGCAATGAATACAGAAAGGTATGGTCATTCAGTATGGGGAGAACCATAGGCATCGGAATACAGAGTTTTGATAAAATAAGAGAAAGAAATTCTTTTTATATTGATAAAACTGGTTTTATCAGAGAATGGTGGGAAAGTGGAGATGATGTAACGCTGATTACCCGCCCACGCCGCTTTGGTAAGACACTGAACATGAGCATGGTACAGGAATTTTTCTCTATTGAATATGCACACAGGGCAGATTTATTTGAGAATCTGGATATTTGGAAGGATGAAAAATACCGCCGTTTACAGGGAACCTATCCGGTAATCAGCCTGTCTTTTGCCGGAGTTAAGGAAAAAGATTATCAGAATGCACGTAAAAAAATATGTCAGCTCCTGACAAAGCTGTATGCCGAAAATGCCTTTCTGCTTGAAAGCAATCTTCTTTATGAGACTGATAAAGCCTATTTCAGGCGCGTTTGTGAAAATATGGATGACAGCGATGCATCATTGGCATTGAGTCAGCTTTGTGATTTCCTGAAAAGATATTATGAAAAGAATGTAATCATTCTTTTGGATGAATACGATACGCCAATGCAGGAAGCTTACGTAAATGGATACTGGGATGAACTGGTTGCTTTTACAAGAAATATTTTTAATTCTGCCTTTAAGTCTAATCCGTATATGGAAAGGGCAATTATGACAGGCATTACAAGAGTCAGCAAAGAATCCATATTTTCAGATCTCAATAATTTGAAAGTTGTAACAACAACATCTGATGAGTATGCGACCTCTTTTGGATTTACACAGGAAGAGGTTATTTCTGCATTGGATGAATGTGGTTATAGTGATATGCAGGAGCAGGTAAGAGCCTGGTATGACGGCTTTGTTTTTGGACAACATCGGGATATTTATAATCCATGGTCTATATTGAATTTCCTTGATACAGGAAAAATTGGAACTTACTGGGCAAATACCAGCAGCAACAGTCTGATAGGAAAGTTGTTAAAAGAAGGAAGCAGCAGCATAAAAACGAGTTTTGAACAGCTGCTAAAAGGAAAAAGCATTCAGTGTCCGATTGATGAACAGATAGTGTATGAACAACTTACCTTTAATGAGGATGCTATATGGAGTCTGCTTCTGGCAAGTGGTTATTTAAAGGTGTTGCAGTATGAGCCGATGGAAATGACAGAAAATGACCCGGTATATGAACTGGCAATTACCAATATGGAAGTCAGGCGCATGTTCAGGGGAATGGTACAGGGATGGTTTAAAAGCATCAAAACAGAATACAACAGTTTTATCGAAGCATTATTGAAAGGTGATCTGGATACAATGAATGCGTATATGAACCGTATTGTATTGCAGACTTTCAGTTATTTTGACACAGCCAATGATCTGCTGGGAGAACAGCCGGAAAGGTTTTATCATGGCTTTGTACTTGGATTGATTGTTGAGTTGGATGAAGAATATATCATATCTTCTAATCGTGAAAGTGGATTTGGACGATATGATGTAGCACTGGAACCAAAGGATAAAACAAAGAATGCAGTAATCATAGAGTTCAAGGTGTTTAATCCAAGAAAAGAGAAGACACTGGAAGATACCGTACGTACAGCATTAGAGCAAATAGAAGAGAAAAAGTATGAAACGGCGTTGACAGCAAGAGGAATTTCCAAAGAGCAGATTTATAAATATGGTTTTGCATTTGAGGGAAAGAATGTTTTAATCGGGTAAATTTTTTACGTAAACTTTACGAGTTTGTGATGACAAACTTTACCATTTGGGTATATAATTATTCCCATAGTGTGTTTACAGGGGAAAAGTCAAGAACGTGTTATGAAATATGGAGACATTCATATTGACTTTTGGTGCCTGTAATTAATGCAGAGAGGCAGCGAAGTCTATGAACTACGCTGCCTTTTGTGCTACTATGTGATACCACAGAAGATAGAAGGAATTCTGCGGTGTGATCGGTTATAGGAGGAATGACTGGTCGCGAACCTAAACAGAGGAGGAGTATAAGTAAATGAGAAGAAGTGGACGCAAGTTCACTGCAGGACTGTTGGCTGCCATTATGGTGGCAAGCTCTTGTTTTAGTGGAGTAACGACAGTTTATGCAGAAGAAACAATTGTGGAGGAATCCAGAGAGGTAGATTCCCAAAATGAGGAAAGCTCTCAGAGCCAGGCAGAGGATTCCCAAAATGAGGAAAGCTCTCAAAGTCAGGCAGAAGATTCCCAGAACCAGGAAAGCTCCCAGAGTCAGGCAGAAGATTCAGACAACGAAACAAAGAGCACGGAACAAACAACTACAGCTGATGAGGAAGATTCCAAACAGCAGACAACGGTTCAGACAGAAGAATCTGAGGAACAGACAACTGAGAAGACAACAGAACAGTCTGAAGAAGTTGAAAAAGAAGCCTGTGCACAGGTTAAAGCATCTGTTGCAGCAGGTGAAGTAACAAAAGGAACCAAGGTCGCATTAAGCACTGAAACAGAAGGTGCTGTTATCATGTACAACACCAATGGCAGTGAGAATTATACGACCTATAAGGAAGAAATAGAGATTAATGAAGATACAACAATCGTTGCCTTTGCAGTTATGAAGGACGGCAGTCTGGAAGACAGCGAGAAGGTATCTTTCAGTTATACAGTAAAGGAAGAACAGGAAGAGCAGAAGACCGCTTCTGAGGGTGTCTTTTTCTCTGAATATGTAGAAGGCTCTTCCAATAATAAAGCGCTGGAGATCTATAATGGAACCGGTTCAGACATTGATCTGAGTGAATATAAGGTTTCCTTATATGATAACGGCAAGACAGAAGCAAAGAATAATTATACCTTTAAAGAAGGTACTACCCTTGCTGCAGGTGATGTATTCGTACTGGTAAATTCAGGGTCAGTAGAAGATCTGTTGGAGATCGCTGATGCAACCAGCAGCGTATGTAATTTCAATGGTGATGATGCAATCGTATTATTCCACAATGATACAATGATCGATGTATTGGGAACCATTGGTGAGAAGAAGGTATGGACAGACGGAGATAAGTCATTCAAGGATTGTACATTAGTCAGAAATGATGCCGTTACAAGCAGTGCCCCCACTTTTTCCTTCGATGAATGGACTGGATATGAGGTAGATACCTTCAAATATCTGGGTGTTCGTTCAGGTGTAGGCTCAGATGTAATCGCAATTGATGAGGCGAAAAAGGCAGAAGTAGGTACGACAGACCTGACTGTAAAGGGTATTGTTACTTTTGTAGATGGCAGAAATGTATATTTACAGGATAAGACAGCAGGTATTGATGCTTTTTATGATGCAGCACCAACAGATATCGAAGCAGGCGATACCCTGACTGTGAAGGGAACAAGAGCCAATTTCAAGGGGCTTGAAGAACTGACGGCAGCAGAAACTGTAAAGATTAAGAAGGCAACTTCCAGCACAGTACTTCCTTCCACAGAAGTAACGATTCAGGAATTATTGGAGGATTATGCAGCAGACAGCAAATATGAATCTACCAGAGTCCTGATCAAGGATGTGGAGATTGGCAAGATCAATACCAGTGGCAATACAACATTGACAGATGCAGATGGCAACAGCGTTAATGTATATAAAATACCTGCCCTGACAGATGTGAAAGAAGAAGATCAGGTAAGTGTATATGCAGTTGTAGGCGATTATAATGGTATTCAGCTTCGTGTTGCAAGTGCTGATGATGTTACAGTAACCAAGACCACAGAAGATGATAAAGAGACTTTATATGATCCGATCAGCGATGAACTGATTGCTTCCATCGAAGGTGCTGTAAGTGTAAAAGATGCAGCAGCAATGACGGAAGGAACAGCAACAGTAGTTGGACAGGTCGTATATGCATATGCTTCCAAGGCAGGAGATAATCTTATCAACATCGTACTGGAAGATGTGATTGACAATGAGATCTATGGTTATCTGGTATATGATTACAAGAACTACAGCCAGTATAAGGCAGGCGATATTGTTGCAGTAGAAGGTACAGCAACTGTATACAGCGGTGTACCGGAATTGACCAATGTGACCAAGTTGGATATCCTTGAAAATGTAGAGGCTATTGAAGCACAGGAAGTCACAACAGCACAGCTTGGCGCTGATTATATGTCCGAGTATGTCTGTATCAAGGACGCAACACTTGGCGCATATAATGCAACCGGTTCTACTACAATTACAGATGCAGCAGGCAATGCTACCATCTTCAAGGCAGCAGCATATCCAGAAGGTGTCGTAGAAGGTGATGTTGTAGATGTATATGCAGCATGTTCTGCGTATAAGACTAATTATCAGTTAAGAAATGGTGTAAGCAGTGATTACAGGACTGGTAAGTCAGGTTCTTATGAAATTGATGATTCCATTACTTTGAATATGGCTTCTTTTGCAGGTTCTGCAAATTTTGACGGTAATACAGTATATGGTGACTTATATGATGAAAATGATTATCTGGATAAGGACACCAAGCTGACACTTTCCAATGGCAATCAGCCATTGATCTCCAATACCAGCTCACAGACAGGTGGTACAACCTACAGCATCGGTAGCAAAGGTCTGACAGCAGATGAGTATTACCAGATTGAGACAAGCAGCGCACAGTATGGTAATCTGGAGATGTCCTTCTTCATGAATGGATCTAACACAGGCGCCAAGAATTTCGTATTGGAATACAGCACAGATGGTAAGAACTTTAGCAAAGCAGGTAAGGGTACTTTAGAGTGCAGTTATACATCATATCCTGATGGGGTAGCAACACCTGTAGAAATTAATAAAGAATTGACAGATGGTACATTCTCCCTGCAGACAGCCAGCAAGATGCATGAGATTCATATCTCACTTCCAGAAGATGCTAACAATGCAGAGAAGCTCACTTTAAGACTGAGAGTCACAGACAGTACTTCTATTAAAGGTACAACGATCGGTACTGGCGGAACAAACTATTTTAATGATATTAAGATTACAGCCAATCCTCTGGTTTCAGATGATTTCTGTGGTTATGTAACAGTAGATCCGGAAGCTGGAGAAGCCGGTGTTGGTACACAGATCACCATGAAGACAAGTACCAAGGATGCAACAATTTATTATGCATTCAATGGTGGTGAATTCAAAGAATACAGTGCAGACAGCAAACCTGTTATCAGTGAACTTCCCTGTACAGTACGTGTATATGCATCCAAGGATGGTATCAAGGACAGTATTGTAGTGAACTACAAGTATACACAGGCTAAGGTCGCAACAGTGAAGGCAACACCAAACGGTGGCGCAGTAGCAGCAGGCAGCAAAGTAAAATTGACCTGTGAAACACAGGATGCACAGATTCTTTATGCTTTTGTTAAAGAAGAAGCAAAAGACACAGAACAGACTACAGAGTCTGAAGAAACGAATACAGACGAAAAAGAAGAAACAACAGATACATACAACTGGGAGAAATATGAAACTCCTGTCAGCCTGACCAAACTTCCATGCACAATGGTAGTAAAGGCAGTGAAGGAAGGTTATGAAGATAGCGCCGTTAAGACACTGACTTTTACAGCAAGAGAAAACGAGAAGTATAATATTTACTTTGGACAGCTCCATGCACACACCAGCTACTCTGATGGTGCAGGTACATGTGAAGAGGCATTCCAGTACGCATCCAAGGTAGATAATCTGGACTTCCTTGCAGTAACAGACCATTCCAACTCCTTTGATAACGCAGATCAGGCTAATATCAACGATGGCTCTATGAGTACAGAGTGGGTAGAAGGTCATGAACTGGCACAGAAATATACAACAGATGATTTCGTAGGTATTTTTGGTTATGAAATGACATGGTCTAACGGACTGGGTCATATGAACACGTTTAATACAGATGGTTTCCAGAGCCGTACACAGTCTGCATATGCAACATACAGTACAGCATTGCAGAACTACTATGATACTTTACAGACTGCTCCTGATTCAATCAATCAGTTCAACCATCCAGGTACGACTTTCGGTGATTTCAGTGATTTTGCTTACTATTCAGAGGCAAATGATGCACTGATCACTACAATTGAAGTAGGTAATGGTGAAGGTGCAATCGGAAGCTCCGGTTATTTCCCTTCCTATGAATATTACACAAGAGCATTGGATAAGGGCTGGCATGTAGCTCCTACCAATAACCAGGATAACCACAAGGGTAAATGGGGTTCTGCTAATACAGCAAGAAGCGTTGTTCTGGCAGACAGCCTTACACAGGATAATATCTATGATGCGATGAGAAATTATCGTGTCTATGCAACAGAAGATAATGATTTGAGCATCTACTATACACTGGATTCCTATATCATGGGTACTATTCTTGATAAAGATATGGTAGGTGATACTGTAGAATTAAATGTAGAACTGTCCGACCCGACAGATGCCAAGCTTGGCAAGGTAGAAGTCATCGTAAACGGTGGTTTAAGCATTGCGTCCAAGACAATAGATACAGCAGAAGCTACTGTGAACTTTGAAGTTCCTTCTTCTTATTCTTACTATTATATTAAAGTAACAGAAGCAGACGGAGATATCGCAGTTACTGCACCGGTATGGGTAGGTGAAGTAGAGGCAGCAGGTATCAATGCCCTTTCCACAGACGAGGCACTTCCTATCGCAGGGGAACCTCTGGATGTGACACTTGATCTGTATAATAATGAAAAGACAGCATTAAATATTGAATCTATTGAATTTACAGTAGACGGCAAGACAGTAAAAGCAGTTGATCTTGACAAAGAAGGTCTGACAAAGGTAGCTTCAGAAGGTACTGCAACTTATACCTTCAGCTATACACATGATAAAGTCGGCGCTATGGAGATGAACGTTGTTGTGAAAGCATCTTTAAATGGCGTGGAGAAAGTATATAATGACGTATTGAAGCTGACTTATGTGGATAACAGCATGGTATCTCACGTAGTAATTGATGGTACACATTATAACGATTATGTAACAGGTTACTATGGAGATAACGTTGACAGCTTTATTTCAATCGCTGCTGATAAAAACATCAAGGCAAGAGTCGTAAAAGATGAAATTACAGCAGAAACATTAAAGGATGCAGCTATATTGGTTGTATCAGCCCCTGCAAAGAAGACAGGTACAGCAAATGCAGGAGATTATAAAGTGGCTCATTATGAGGATTCCTTCCTTGAGACTGTTAAAGAATACGTAGAGAACGGCGGAACTGTCATTGTATGTGGTCTGGCAGATTATCAGGATACAACAAGTGGACAGACAGCCACAGAGACGAATAAGCTTCTGGAGGCAATCGGTGCTACAATCCGTATGAACAGTGATGAAGCATATGATGAAGTCAACAATGGTGGACAGGCTTATAGACTTTACTATAAGAATGTGAATACTTCCAGTCCGTATTTAAAGGGATTCAAGGAAGGACAGACCTACTCTGCATATAGTGGATGTACAGTAGATATTACCAATGCAACAGAAGAAACAGGCAGCGTATATCCTGCTCAGTGGCTGGTTAAGGGATTTGATACAACTTATTCTATCGACTGCAAGACAGATTCTGGAGAGAAAGCAGACAGCTCCGTATATGTAGAAAAAGGCAATGTAGTAGCTCTTGCTTCCCAGAAGACGAAGTTTGGTGGAGAGATCTTCGTTGGTGGTTCCGTATTCATGTCCAACTTTGAAGTTAAGGCAGAGCTGGATAATAATGATTCTCTTCCATATGCAAACTATACGATTATCAATAACATTCTGGATGCCAAGAAAGTAGAAATCGAAGCAACAGATATTGCAAAGGTACGTAAAGCCGAGATGGGTGATGTATTTGCTATCGAAGGCTATGTAGCAAATGGTACAGCAAATGAGAATACAACATTCTTTGATACCATTTATGTGCAGGATGCAACAGGCGGTATTACAGTATTCCCGTTTGCAACAGCAGGCGTGAAGAACGGAACGAAGATTCGTGTCGTTGGTTATGTAGATGCATACCAGGGAGATAAGGAATTACAGCTTGTAAGTTACGAAATCCTGGATGACAAGAATCTGGCAACCATAAAACCGACACATATGTCAGTTGTTGATTCTATGGACTATGATAAGAATGGTGGTAAGCTGATCGAAGTAACAGGTAAAGTCAGCGCAGTAGAAAAAGACGGTGATGCCGTATCTGAATTCTGGCTCACAGATGATAATGGCAATGAGGCAGCAATCTTCATTGATGGTTACATCACCTCCGGTACAACAGGTAAGAATACATTAGCTTCTATCGTAGAAAAAGGTAAAACTGTAACTGCAGTCGGCTTCCTCTATAAACATCCAGAAGGAGACAGTGATGTATCTGTTCCTGTATTAAGAGTACGTGACTGTGATGAAATTACGGCAGGAAAGAAAGAATCAAGTACAGAACAGCCTTCTACAGAGGAAAGCAGCGAAACAAATTCTTCCACAGAAGAGAGTACATCAGATAATTCAACAACAGCAGATTCCACAACAACTTCCACAAGATTGACTACAATTGCGCAGGAACCGGCTCCACTTGCAGACTCTGTAACAGATGCAGGTCTTCCTTACGTAGATGTAGCACTTGGCAAGTCAGACAGGAAGTTAAGAACAGAACTTTTACAGAAGTATTATGGACGTAATCTGTATCTGATGGCACATCTTGGAAATGGCGTAGGATTCAGTATCTATGCACCTGATATTCAGGATGTCATGACAGAGTATGACTTTGATTCAGAACTGATGCAGCTTCCTGAACACGATGGTTTCAAGGTATTCTATATGCGTCCAATCAAGGCAATCAAGTTGCCATATTCAGCAGGTATTCATATGAATCTTGGTACAGAATATGTAGGAAAGACAGCATATCTCTACAGCAAGAGCCTGTTGACAGGAAACTATGAACGGGTCAACATTACAACTGTAAATGAGATTGGTAATGTGGCAATCCAGACAAATGAACTGACAGATATCATTGTTCTGATTGCACAGTAAAATAAGCGTTGCTGGAACGAGGTACGTGTAAATAGTAAAAATGGTGTAGCTGGTAACAAGGCTGCACCATTTTT
>CAVBMG010000006.1:0-71047 GCA_963596435.1 Agathobacter sp. | reverse complement strand
CTAGAACTTCTTACTTAAATCTGCAATTTTAATTATTTCCATGTTGGGGACGATTCTGGCTTGTCCATTTTTGCGGATTAGTGTCGTCTGGAGCCAGTCCAGCGAGAATGGCTTCATAGTGTGCCACTTTCTCGTCCATATATTTTACGGTAGCTTTAGCTTCCTTCATTCTTTTATAAGCCTCATCACGCTGTTTCAATATGATAGCGTATCGTGCTTTCAGATTTTCCTCTGATTCTTCCAACAGGCATAACCGACAATACTCCTGAATATCCTCAATGGACGCACCACAGCCTTTCAAGCATTTGATGCCCTGCATCCAGTTGACAGATTCCTCATTAAATACCCGACGGTTGCCGCCATCGCGCTCGCAGGGCAACAGCCCTTTGTCAGTATAAAAACGTAATGTGTGTTCTGTGACACCGAACATTTCAGCCATTTGTTTAATTGTATAGTACATAACCCCACCCCCATAAATTTTTCTTGACTTCGTGTAACACGAACTTGTTAGAATAATCATAACATAGAGAACTACTCTAAGTAAATACAATGACGGAGGATAGAATATGGAATATTTGACTTTGAATAATGGTGTTCAGATGCCACTTGTCGGTTTTGGTACATTCATGCTTGGTGGAGAAACCTGCAGAAATGCAGTTACAGCAGCAATTGAAAATGGTTATCGAATGATCGACACGGCGGAAGCCTACGGCAATGAAAAGGAAGTAGGTGAAGGTATCAAACAGAGTGGTATTGACCGCAAGGAGCTGTTTCTCGTTACAAAGGTGAATTTCAAGTCCTACGAAAATGCTGAACAGACAGTCATGCAATCACTTGAAAATCTGCAAACAGATTATATTGATCTGTTGCTCTTACACTGGCCTTTTGCTAATTATTATGCGGCATGGCGTGTGCTTGAGAAGCTGTATGCCGAGGGGAAGGTTCGGGCAATCGGTGTTTCTAATTTTGAGCCGGACCAGCTTCTTGATTTAACTGCTTACAATAAGGTCGTTCCGGCTGTTAATCAGATTGAAACCAACCTTTACTGTCAGCGTAGCACAGAACGTAGTTGGATGGACAAAAAGCAGGTTGCACACATGGCTTATGCACCGCTTGGTCAGGGAAATCGCAATGAAATGTTTAAGGAGCCTGCGGTGCTTGCACTTACTGAAAAATACGGTAAAACTTCAGCACAGATACTTCTTCGTTTTCTAATGCAAAAAGGCATTGCCATCATTCCAAGAAGCACCAAGCCGGAGCATATCAAAGAGAATTTCAATTTGTTTGATTTTGCACTGACTGCGGATGAAATGGCACAGCTTATCGCTCTGGACAAAAAAGAACCTCTGATTGGTAAGTCGGAAACACCAGAATTAGTAGAATTCTCACTGACATGGTAATTCCTGATGTAATTTGCTCCTCCCATGATTTTGGGGCATAACCGCCATCTGAGAGGAGCAATGCAAACCCTACCGGATATGTATACTGATATCTGTAAACTTTGGTATGCCTACATCATCAGGATTCTTCATTCGATAGGTATATGCACCGATAATTGCGGATGCAATAACTTCAAGAATCAATCCACAATTCGGTAAGGTTATTGTAATAGCTGTTTATAAAAGTTTGAATATGCTTTTCCCTGTTCCTGTAATAAATGCCATATTCTATATTTTTCGTATTTGCAATAGGAATGGATATTATTTCTTTTTGCGGTGAAATGAAAAATCCCGGTAAAAGAGCTATTCCATATCTGCATTTTGCAAGGAGGATACTTTCTGCCTCTCCCTCACTGACCAAATGTACATGATCCTGTGCATGAAGTGTCAGATATTCCTGAAATTTATTGCCTTTTTGAAAAGGAATACACTTTGGTGGCAAGGTTATTAAATGCTCACCGGCTATTTGCTTTAAAGTCAGTTCTTTTTCAGCCGCAAGCGGATGGTCTGCATTCATAACCGCGTAGCTCTCATAGGTACACATTTTCCTGAAACAGCCTTGTCCTGATAATCCATAGGTTGATATTACCACTTCAAGCTGCTGATTTTCATATAGATTTTTCAATTCAAAAAAATCCCGTACTATAACCTTGGGACGAATATATGGATAGATTTCTTTTATTTGTTTTAGCACCGGTTCTAATTTTTTCAACTCAATTTCTGTCATACATCCAATACGAAATAATACATTTTCCTGTTCTGCATAATTTTGGAATTGATTCCTTACATCTTCCATACGCATAAAAATATCTTTGGCATCAAAGTAAAATTTTTCTCCCTGCTCTGTCAGTTTCACCACCCTGGAGTTCCTGTAAAAGAGTGTGGTTCCAAGTTCTTCTTCCAGGCTTTTTATATGATGTGTCACAGTAGGGACAGACAAAAACAGCGCTTCCGCAGCCTTTGTAAAATTAAGTCTTTCTGCTACATATATAAAACATTGCAATTGTTGTGAATTCATAACGCACCTCCTGTTTTTCAATATAACAGGAATCTATTCATTTTTCTATCATTAGTTTTTTTCTAACGCCGTTTCTATATATCAAATTCTCTATTTCCCTGTTTTCTGCTACCATTATGGCAAAAGAAAAGGAGGAATTATTTATATGAATGACCAGAAAATGGGCTCAATGCCTATAAACAAATTACTTTTAACTATGGCAGCACCTATGATTCTTTCTATGATGATCGGTGCACTCTACAATATTGTAGACAGTATTTTTGTAAGCAATTACAGCGAGGACGCACTTACCGCAGTTTCTCTTGCATTTCCAATCCAAAATATAATTGTTGCATTAGGAACCGGTGTTGGCGTAGGTATCAATGCCCTGCTTTCACGTTTATTAGGTGAGAAAAAGCAGGATGCTGTAAATAGAACCGCAGGCAACGGCTTAATTTTAAGTTTTATTGTCTATTTCATTCTATTAATCTTTGGGATTTTCGGTGTGAAATGGTTTTATAGGATTCAGACAGAAAATCAGTCTATCTGCTCTATGGGATTTGCTTACCTGTCCATTATATGCATTTTTTCTTTTGGTCAAATCTTTCAGCTTGTATTGGAAAAGCTGCTCCAATCAACCGGAAGAACAACCTATACAATGATAACCCAGATAACAGGAGCAATTATCAATATCATTCTTGATCCAATTCTCATCTTTGGTTATTTTGGACTGCCTGCTATGGGCACTGCCGGAGCTGCCATTGCTACTGTGATTGGTCAGATCGTTGCCATGACACTTGGTTTTATTTTTAACCTGAAATGCAATAGGGAAATACACTTTTCTACGCATTACTTAAAGCCTGACCGGTATTACATAAAAAATATCTGCTCTGTAGGAATTCCTGCCGGAATCACAATGTTTATCAGCAGTATTATGTCATTTAGCATCAACAAAATATTACTTACTTTTTCTACAACTGCTACTGCTGTTTTTGGTGCTTACTTCAAATTGTATACCTTTGTATCAATGGCAGCATTCGGACTTAACAATGCTCTTATTTCTATTGTTGCCTATAATCTTGGAACAAAAAAACATGACCGTATAAAGCAGTCCATCAAATTAAGTGGAATCTATTCAGCTTTAATTGGACTCATCGGACTTATCATACTGCAACTCTTCCCAAGACAGATTATGATGGCTTTTCATGCTTCCGACACAATGACGGCAATGGGAATAACAGCACTCCGTATAACAAGTACAAGTTTTATTTTCGCCTGTATATCAATTATGGTTTGTTATGCGTTACAGGGACTTTCTATCGGAACTCCAAGCATGATAATTTCCGCAGCGAGACAAGTTATCATTCTCCTTCCAGCAGCGTATATTTTAGGAAAAATCTTTCAGGTTGCCGGTGTATGGATGGCTTTTCCAGTTACAGAAATAATTGTCACATTTATTGCGTGTATATACCTTAGACATGTTCTAAAGAAACTGAATTAAAAAAATGTATTTACAACCATGCCTGCAATAGTGGTATAGTTCCACCACCGCAGGCATAAAGCGGGACTCCGATTGTTGCAGCCATAAGCACCCCAAATCCCTCATTGTTTCCGAACAAAGCAACAAATTTATCAGTTGGCACATACCTCTGAAATAGTGCTGAAAGAACAATACCAATCAAAAAATATCCTCCAGTTGCCTTAATATTACGCCATATATTTTTTAATAAGCGAACGAACATATTAGGATCTGTATCATGACTCATTGGTTCTTTGAATTTTCCAAAAGAGAAAAATTGTTTATTATGATAGAAAATATGTACAAGCAGTCCTGCTATTATTCCACACAGAAAACATGATATGATGCGAACAACCAAAGCAACTACACCCAAAGCCGTACTATATACAATTAATTGCGGATTTAAGAGAATAGAACTCATCATAAATGCTGCAAGCCAGTCCTGTCTCATTCCTTTATTGGCAAATGAGGCTGCAATAGGTATAGTTCCATACATACACAATGGTGAAGCAATCCCCAGTAAACTTGCTGGAATCACGCCAAATATTCCTATCTTTTTTCCATTCATCCGCTCAAATAAGCCATGAATTTTGTCTTTTACAAAAACCGAAATTACAGAACCAATAAGAATTCCTAATACCCAGTACTTAAATATCTGGCGAAACTGTATATCAAAGTAATACCAGAAATAAACGGCTTCCCTATGTAAAACAGTTAACATATCATCCCACCTTTTAATCAATGCTGACTAATTTATAATTACGGCTTCCAAATCCAAGTTCATCTGCATGGTCTAAGATATGCTCGCCACTTCGTGATTCCATTCGCCGTATTATAGATGCTCCATCCGGCACTGCACGTAAGAAATCTACACATGCCTGATCTAAAGCTACCGGATCAGTGGACGCCAGAATTCCAACATCATGCATATCCGGTTTTGCCGGATTGGCATTGCAATCACAATCTACGGAGATATTATTCATCACACTGATAAATACCATTTTTTCTCCACCATCGAAATAATCATAAACTGCACTTGCAGCTTCCGCCATAGACTCTGTAAAAGTCTCAGCAGGCGTATTCCAGCCAAATCCGGTGGTTTCTGTTCCACCACTATGAATCAGTGACTTTCCCGTTGAAGAGGCAATACCTATTGATATATTTTTCAGTGCACCTCCAAAACCTCCCATAGCATGTCCTTTAAAATGAGACAACACCATGCAAAAATCATAGTTGGCAAGATGTGCCCCTACCAGATCTGTTTTTAAATGTGTTCCTCCTGTTACCGGAATCTCCATGCCACCGTCTGCATCCATAATGTCTACATTTGCGATTGCTGTATACCCATGATCCTCTGCAATCTGCATATGAAGTGCTGTATTTGACCTGTTTCCACCATAAGCTGTATTACACTCTACAATCGTTCCATCAACACTTTGCACCAGTTTTTTGATAAAATCAGGATCAAGATTATAGCTGCCATCTCCTTCACCGGTATGTAATTTTACTGCCACATTGTCTCCTTCTGCCGGAGTTCGTCCCAGTGCTTCATAAATTTTCATCAATGCATCGGAACTGATTGTGGAAGTATAACAAACCTTGGAATCTGTATCATTTCCTGTCTGATGTGCAAGTTCTGTCAATGGTATCTCATATCCGCCTGCTGTTATCACAGAAGCAAGACTTGCACGTGTTGCACTTGCTTCATACCATGAAAACAGGCATTGTAATCCATTAAAAACATACTCATAAGTATATTGATAATCATGTCGATTATCTTTTACCGTATAATACATCAGATTACCGTCTGCAAATCCCGTGTCTGTATAATCAAATGCATCTGTCAGTGTTTTCATATATTCCATCTGTGCTGTTAAGCCCTGATATGCAACATCCTTTGTTCCTGTTGCTGCAAATATATAATATTCACGTTTATCATAATCAGAAACTGCCGCTGTATCTGCAATCATAGTGGCATCCTCCACATCCGTTGAGCCATCTCCTCCAAGAGTCAAACCTCCGCTCATAGGCATAAAATATTCAAAACGATCTATTCCTTCAAGAAATACCCGCCATGTAGTTGTTCCACCAGCAGAAAATCCTCCAAATGCACGATGGGAACGTGACTCTTCAAAGCCTGCTTCTGTCGTATTCGTTGCAAAAGTATGATAATAACTTTCTACGGCTGGCATTAAATCATTTTTTAATTCACCAGAATAGAAAATTGGAGTTGTATCATGATACCAGTCATTTCCAGACGGAAGATAAGGCATAACAATGATTAACGGTGGAATCAGTTTATCTTCTATCATGTTGTCTATCATATTTTTGAAGCTATCACCATACTCATACATCCAGGTTCTTTCATTACCATAAGCACCATGCTGAAGATATAGAATATTATATCTTGTCTCATCATCATTCTGATCATATCCATAAGGCAGATACACTGTTGCCTGACTTTGAATTGTCTCTTCATCCCCAATATAATCTTTTGTGTCATAAGTAAAAGTTTCCAATGTACCCTGCTGTGTTGCTTTGCTATAATATCCATTTGGAACAGTACCAAGCGTAATATTTTTCATATCAATCTCCGACTCTGTGGAAGGAGTTTCCTGAATATTATTTTTGTGTACAGCCATTGTCTCTGTACCATCGGTATTGTTTTTTACATCTGTGTTTTCTTCTGATATAACAGTTTCACTACTTGGATTTCCTGTATCAGATATGCCACACCCAACAAGTACAAGTGTCAAAACCCAAAAAAGATTTGCTATTATGGTATATTTTTTCATAAACTTGTACCATCCTTAACGATAAGACCTCTGATAAATACGGACTACATCTTCATCTGTCAATTCAAATCGGTCACAGAAGAACAATCCTCCCATTGTGTTTTTCGCATCTTTCGCCATCTGTGGGAATTCTTCCTGACGAATACCATAATCACTCATTTTTAACTCATCTACCCCACATTCTGCCATCAGTTTTTCCAACGCAGTAATAAAATCCATAGGCTTCTTTGCATCTGCGATTCCCATAGCCTTTGCCAGTTCTACAAAGCGTTCATCACAGACATGCTCATCAATCCATCGTGTAAAATACTGCCTGGAAATCATGATAAGTCCTGCCCCATGAGGCAGGTCCTGATGATAACCGGACAATGCATGTTCCATAGCATGTTGGCTGACGCAGGAACATACTTCCATAGAATAACCGCTCATGGTATTTGCAAATGCAACTTTTGTTCTTGCTTCTATATCCTGTCCATCATTCACTGCACGAGGCAGATACTCTGCTATATTTCTGATGGCAGTAAGTTCAACCATTTCAGCTGCTTCATTACAGAACTTTGACAAAAATCCTTCCACACTATGAAACAGTGCATCAAATCCCTGATATGCTGTAAATTGGGGAGGTACAGACAGCATTAACTCCGGATCAACTATAGCCAGCTCCGGATAACTTCCCTGAAATCCGATTTTCTCATGCGTGTCTGGATTTGTTACAACGCCCCAGCAGTCTACCTCACTTCCTGTACCGGCGCTGGTTGTGATTTCAATATAAGGCAACGGCTGTTCTGTCAGTGTTTTTCCTCCGCCTGTACCTCCCTGAACATAATCCCAGACTCTGCCCTCTTTCTGAGGTACAATGGCAGAAATAATCGTAGCTGAATCTAATACAGAACCACCACCCAAGCCTACGATAAAATCACAGCCATTTTCACGGGCACATAATACCCCCTCCATAATTGTCGGTTCCAATGGATTTGACTGAATTTTATCATAGATAACATAGTCTGCGCCTGCGGCTGTCAGTCCCTGCTCTACTGATGTACGTGCACCGTTTTCTTTTACAGATTTTCCATTTGAAATTACAAGTAGCGCCTTTTTCCCCGGCATATTTTCTTTTGCAAGTTCCCTTACTTTTCCTGCTCCAAATAAAACCTTAGTTGGAAGATTCCATGTATAACTCATATTTGCTTGTCTCCTTTCAGACTTCTTACATTGTTGACTTTTATTCACCATCATAGTAACATTAACCTTGAGGTTAAGGTCAATATGCTTATTTTAAAATTTACCAGGAGGTTTTTATATGCCATATACAATCAAGCAGGCTGCCGAAATTATGAATGTGACTCCAACAACATTACGATACTATGATAAGCAGGGACTGCTCCCATTTATGGAACGCAAGGATTCTGGTTATCGTATTTTCTCTGATGCAGATATGGCAATGCTGCATGTGATTGAATGCCTGAAAAAATCAGGTATGCCAATTAAGGACATACGACAATTTTCCAAGTGGGTGCAAATGGGTGATGATTCATTAAAAGAACGCTATGAAATGTTTTTAGAAAGAAAACGCATTGTGGAAGCCCAAATGACTGAATTACAGGAAACTTTAGATTTTATTAACCATAAATGCTGGTATTATGAAACAGCTATCGAAGCAGGAACTGAAAAAATCCACTTCAAAGAACAGGATGACAAATTGCCTTGTGAATAAAAAAATCTCCGTCCATACAACAAATAGACGGAGATTTTGTATTTATTCACAATGGGCATTCATAAATTCAATCATTCGATCCTGGGTAATTTTTGCATAATCAGAGCCAAGATCTTCATATCCATGGGATAATGTCGCTACTGTTTTGGGGTAATAAATCAGTTTGGTTTCTACTCCCAGCTCCAGTAATCTTGCATTCATGGCAAATGCCTGATCAAAAAAGCTTCCGCTGTTCCCATCCGAAATCAGGGATGGCGGATAATTTCCGCTCACATTATCTATAACATTGGAAAGTCTTGAAGCCTCTTTATCATAAACCAGTTCGTTTGTGTTCAGATAAACACGTCCTGCCCAATAAAACATATAGTCAATGGCAACATTATGTGTCACACCATACTGCGAATTATCAAGTAATGCGCTGATAAATACCACGCCCTTGATATCCTCTGGATTTAATGCAGGTGTAATTCCCATTTCATCTGCGTATTCCTGATTTGTCTGTAAGTTTGCCATAACACCAGCCAGATTTCCACCCGCAGAACCACCGGAGAGAAATACCACATCCATATTTAAGTTCAAACGTTCAGCATTATCCTTGAGATATTTCAGACCACTATTAAGCTGGATAATCGCATCCGGGAAAATGTGCTCTGTCATCAGGCAATAATTAAACTGTACCACATTATAGCCTTCATTCAATGCGCGATATGCTAATGAATCCCTGTAATCTACATCACCGGCATTCGGGTCGCCACTGCTTTTATCCCCATTTGCATAACCTCCACCATGAATAAATAACAGTGTAGGTGGATTGTCTGACTTAGGCACAGCAGTATAATAAACATCTAAAAAGCCATTTGGATAAACCGTATCGTACTGAATATTGGCAACCAAATATGCACCGTTTTCCAGTGTATCTTCATAAGCTACTGCTGTCATTTCATTTCCATAAGCATTTATAACAGACTTAAATACTGAAAAAGAGGCTTTCGGAAAGAATGTGATTGCCATGATAACTCCTGAAAGCAGTATAACAATTACAGAACATACTATTTTCAGAACTGTTTTCATGATCTTATCCGATCTGCATTTCCATATATCTGCAATGGTTAATCCAATACCCGTCACGACAGTTAATACGCCGAGTCCTGTATATACAATCCAACGATCTGAAAATATACCAACCAAATGAAGCACAACAACAATTCTCAAAAGATACAACTGCCAGATAGAAAGTTCTACATTTTTCTTTTTCACAATAAATAGTACAATAATTCCTGCAAGCAAAATTAATACTGCCATTATCTGACTTTCATTAATCAAAAACTATTCCATACTTCCAAATAAAATACTTATTATCCCTATCAACCACAGTGCCATGCTTGTTCCTCCTTATAAAGCATGATATAATCATAAACGCAACATATGTTGCATTTACAGTTTAATTACTATTTTGCCTTATTTCAAGCAGGTCAGTTCTAAAATAAACATTTTACAGGGAGATGTTGCGTTATGCGTTCCAATAAATTTTCAAAAAGATGTTTCTTTAAAGCACTTCTAAATCTATATCATCAGAAACCATATTCACAAATTCAGATATCTGAAATATGCCAGACAGCCGGATATAACCGCAGTACATTTTATCGCATTTACCCATCTAAAGAAGCACTCCTTCTGGAAGGATTCAAAGAAGAATATGTTATGAACTATTACAATTCCATTCCTGCAACCGCTGAGAGAAATATGGATACATATCTTCATAATGTGGAACTTCTACTTTCATTTATTCGTGAAAATCATGATTTTTTTCTGATGATGCGGGATGCTCATATGGTGAATGAAATGTATCTTCTATTTCGTGAATCATTTCCATATGACAGTCAGAAGGATGAGGTATCTCTCTACACAAGAAATTTTCTTGCTGCCGGCTATCTGTCTGCAATCTATGAATGGTTAGATAATGGTATGAAGCAGAATAATCGCTATATGGCAGAACTAATTGTCAATGTTATGAATCATATATCCACTTCAATCATTTAACTTTTATATTACTTCATGTTCCTGATTTACACATATCGTAATAATTGCTATACTGGAAAGCAAAGAAATCAAAAGGGATGACTAAGGAAATGAAGCGTATTGACTTTGAAAATGGCACAGTAACAGGAAATATTATCGGAGCAGCCCTGCCCATGCTTGTAGCCCAGATTTTAAATCTTCTTTACAATATCGTAGACCGTATCTATATTGCCAGAATTCCAGAGGTGGGAACTGCCGCCCTTGGCGCAGTAGGGCTATGTTTCCCGTTAATCGTGATTATCAGTGCATTTGCCAATCTGTTTGGAAGCGGTGGCGCACCACTTTTTTCTATTTTTAGAGGGAAAAAGGAAGAACAGCAGGCAATACATATCATGAATACTTCCTTTTCCATGTTATGTTTCAGTGCAGTCATATTAATGGTCATTGGACTTACATTTGCACATCCGCTTTTGATTTTGTTTGGTGCTTCCCAAGCGGCACTGACTTATGCTGTTCCTTATATGATGATCTATCTGATCGGTACACTACCCTCAATGCTTGCAGTAGGAATGAATCCATTTATCAATGCACAGGGCTATTCTGTAATTGGCATGTTCTCTGTTGCGATTGGTGCGGTCGCGAATTTACTGCTTGATCCATTGTTTATTTTTGCTTTGGGATTTGGTGTGCGCGGTGCTGCGATGGCAACAGTAATCTCCCAGTGCCTGTCTGCGGTATTCGTTTTGTTCTTTCTTACCAAAAAGGCAGAACTAAAGGTACGTTTTCTTAGAAGAAATGAATTGTCTCAAAGTCTGGATTATGCCAAAAATATCATTAGTCTTGGCACATCCGGGTTTATTATGCAGTTAACAAACAGTCTTGTAACAATCTGTTGTAACAATGTGCTTTCCGTTACCGGCGGCGATATTTATATTTCTGTTATGACGATTGTTTCCAGTGTACGTCAATTAGTGGAGACTCCAATTTATGCCATAAATGAAGGAACTTCCCCGATTTTGAGTTACAATTATGGAGCTGGTCGCCCCTCCCGTGTTCGCAAGGCAGGTATTGTGATGGGAATTATGATCTTTGGTTATACAGCCGTTATGTGGAGTCTGATTATTCTGGCTCCGGGCGCTTTGATCCAGGTATTCAGCTCTGATACAACATTAATCCAGGATTCCATACCAGCCCTAAAGCAATATTTTGCAGCATTTATCTTTATGGATCTGCAATACATCGGACAGACTGTATTCAAATCTCTGAATAAAAAGAAGCAGGCGATTTTTTTCTCCCTGCTTCGTAAAGTATTTATTGTTGTACCGTTGACTTATCTGATGCCCTATGCCTTACATATGGGAACAGATGGCGTATTTCTGGCAGAACCTGTGTCTAATGTCATTGGTGGCAGTCTGTGCTTCATCACCATGCTGTGTACCGTCTTACCAGAACTGAAACGCATGGAGAAATAACACTAAAAACATTTATTTGTTGGAGAGTTCCTCCATATATAGTTCAGTTATATATGATGGACCGTTGCACCATAGCCTAGTGTCCTTATTATATAATGCCTTACCCGTTTTGGAACATAGGAAATCTGTCAACACATCCTTGCTATCTTTGCCGGTCTCTTCAGCAATCTCCTCAACCGCCATTGTTATAAGAAGGTCAATTGTGAAATCTAGCTTTTCTTTTGAAATAGTTACTTCAGCCATATTTTCTCACTCTCCACAAATTTAAGACATTCAATAGCACTATTAGTTTTGAAACAATATTGGTCTTTCAGCTTATTAGGCAGTAATTGCTTGATACAGAAGTCATCTGCATCCTTCTCTCCAACTGTTCCAAAAGCACCACCAAGATATGCTGTGAGAGTAGCATTTGTCGCATCATCTGCAATTTTCCCGGAAATAATATCATACTTAGTCATTTCACTTTCAATTTCGGTGAACAGTTTTTTCTTTCTGTGGGCTGCAATACAGTGTAACCAGTCAATATCTGCATCTTCGAATACATGTATTTCAAGCTCTTTTGATAATTTTATCTCAAAAGATGAAATAAAACCAAAATTTTGGCGTTCTTCAATTTTACCGGCGGCTACCGCTTTGGCTATTGATGTTTTTAAGAAGCTTTCTGCCTGTTCCTTTGATGAAGTCAGATAGAATCCCTGTCCGAAATCTTTTCTCTTGGAACACTTAGTAAGATCTGGCTCTTTTACTTCACAATAGCTTCCATGGTAGAGAATTAACCCATCTTTCGGTTCACGCATGAATCTTTATCCCCTTTCCATTAAGAAACTCCGCAATGTCTTCAAGGACAGCTTCATCCCCTTCGCAGTGGAAAATTCCATAACCTTTTTCTATATATCCGAGAACATCAACTTTCTTGAACAAGTCAATAATCTTATCAATTGGCAAGTGCCACTCTTCTGAAGCAAGTCTTATTAATCTTGTCTGCATGAATAAAATTTCTGTTTTCTCGCTCATTATGAAATATTTCCTCCTTCTTTCAGTGATTCAACTACTGGTTTTTCACAGCATAATTATCTGATTACATTATATGTTGCACCTAATTCTTAATCAAGTAAAATATACCCGTTTTTCCGTCGGAATTATCCTTTTATAATGCATCATCAATACATTTCTCAATGTATGGTATACCCAGATCTGTATTAATTGTAATATCGAAATTCGCAGCAGCGCCCCACATTCTGCCTGTGTAATAACGATAGTTATCGGCGCGCATCTTATCTTCCTTTCGGATTTTGTTTTGCGCGTCTTTATAGGATATATTGAGTCGTTTCATGACACGTTCTATCCTGCTTTCTATCGGGGCTGTGAAAAATACTTTTAATACGCGGCTGTCATTTTTTAATACATAATCAGAACATCTTCCGATTATGACGCAATTTCCCTTATCAGCCAATTCTCTGATAACCTTTGATTCGGCTTCAAAGATTTTATCCTTTGGAGCTTCTTCCTTTTCATTTCCATATTGGTACATCTGATTGACCAGATCATATATCAGACTGTTAGTCATGGATTCCTCACGCTTACCGATAAATTCAGACGTCATTCCTGTAGTTCCGGCAACCATCTTGATGATTTCCTGATCGTAGAACTCGTATCCAAGCTTGTCTGCCAGCATTTTTCCAATATCGTGTCCACCTGAACCATACTGTCTGCCAATGACTATTACATTTTTATGTTGTATATCTTCTGTATCTGTTGCCTTGGATTGTTCTGCATTCTGTTCTTCTGGGAAAAGATATGCTTTGATAAATCCGAGATGTTTTCCGAATAATCTGGCGATAAATCCGACAAGCAGTGCCGCAATGATCGTACCTTCACGCACTCCGTTAAGCTTTCCCCAGAAAGCAAAGGAAAGAACGCCTGCAATAATCGTCATGGATGAATCAAATATAATTTTAGTCGTTCCAAAGTTAGTATTCCAGGTCTGTACAATGGCACGTACAAAGGACTCTCCCGGCAGCATGACCACATCTGCTACTACTTCAATATAAACACCAAATCCCAGAATCATGCAGCCTACAAGAAGAGCGATTACTTTTACCAGATAATTCTCTGGATTTACCCAGAAAAACATATACATGGTAAGGTCGATAAAATATCCGAATGCAATGGAAACGGGTATTTGCAGAATATTTTCCATTTTAAAGTTTTTTCTCAGAATCAGTATCTGTAACAGTATGAGTAAAATACTGAATATAATTGTGAAATTTCCAAGTGTGAGAGGGAATTTAAGGCTCAGTACATATGGAATAGAGGAAATCGGCGATGTGCCAAGACTTGCCTTTGTAATAAGACTGACTCCAAGTGCATTGATAAATAATCCTACGAAAAACAAAAGATATCTTTTTAATTTATTCATTCTAATCTGTTCCTTCTTTCTGATGTTTCATTCATTTGTTTTGCTTTGTAAATTAGAATATATTTTCTGATATACAGATATAAATTGTTCATATTCCTTTTCGGAAATATTGGATAACGCCTTTTTCTCTATTTCCAAAAAGGCATCGGCTACCAACTGCTGTTTCTTTTTCCCTTCCTCTGTCAAAAAGATATGAAAACTTCGCCGGTTTCCGTTTAAAGTTCTACGTTCAATCAGTCCCTTCTCTTCCATTTTATTAAGAATAATGGTTAAAGAACCAGCCTCCAGAAAACATGCCTGAGCAATTTCTTTCTGATTGCTTCCATCATGGTCTTTTAAATAATCAAGAATTTTGGGCTGTCCGATAGTAAGTCCGGTATCCTTGAGCTGCTCTAACAAAGCCTTTTGTACCAGCATCTGATTCGCCATGATCAGATAATGCAATGTATCATCCATTTTCTTAGCTCCTTCATACAAAAAGGTTATAATTCAAACAATTTGAATTATAACCTTTTCTGTAGATATGTCAACCACAATATTGCTATTTCCTTTTTGACTTTTCCTGAAATATGTGATAATGTGTGGTTAGTAATATCTAACTATAAATTTCATGTAAGGAGAATGTCCTATGACACCTGAAAAATATAAAGAACTTTCTATCAAAGAATTTACACAGGCAGCGAAAATCTATGACAGTGGACACGCTGGAATCTATGAAATGTGCAAGGATGACTATCCGCCAATTCTGGAAGAACTGGAAAAGGAAACATTCCATGACGTACTCGACTGTGGTTGCGGAACCGGCCCAATGATTCAGTTGCTTCATGAAAAATACCCGGATAAGCACTATGTCGGTCTTGATCTTACGCCTGAAATGATTCATGTTGCACAGGCAAAAAAGTTATCCAATACAGAATTTATTGTAGGAGACAGTGAGAATCTGCCTTTTGATGAAGGTTCCTTTGATGCGGTTATCTGTGCGAACAGTTTCCATCATTACCCTAATCCACAGGCTTTCTTCAACAGTGCATATCGTGTTCTGCGTAAGGGTGGACGTCTGGTCTTGAGAGATTATACTTCCTCAAATTTCATGGTCTGGCTGATGAATCATCTGGAAATGCCTCTGGCAAATCTGTGCGGGCATGGTGACGTGAAGATACATAAAACTGCAGAATTTGTTGCGATGGCAGAAAAAGCCGGTTTCACAGTGCTTACAATGGAGAAGCAGAAAGGTTTCCGCGCACACCTTGTTGCACGGAAATAAGCAGTTTATTTATTTTATACGACCTCATATGCTGTATATTCATGATCGAATTCATACCCCAGTTTTTCTGCCAGATGAACTGAATTCATATTTTGTGCATCCCAACTGGGGTATAGTCCTTCCTCCAGGCAGTTTAATATGAGTGCGGAACATGCTATTGTTGCTAAGTGCTTTCTTCTTTCAGGCTCAATCGTATCAACTTCAATCTCTATGCCTTCACGATACCGAGTATATGATGATGCACCTGCTACAATGATACCATTTTTTAAAATAACCATTCCTCTGCCCATTTGTAAATATTTTTCTTTGCTCTTAAAAGCCGAAACGAAATCTTCTGTTGCAGGATTTTCCAGACATTGATCATAAATATCTGCATCTATCTTTTTCAGTTCATAGCCGGCAGGAAGCTTTTTGATTTCATTTTGCAGCCTAATCTGGTCAAATATTGTATCTTTTTTTATAGCATATCTTGTAACTTTTTTAGCCAAAGGGTAGCATTCTTCTATTAACTTCGCCCATTCATTATTTTGCGGTGTCAAGATCACAAAACCATCCGGTTTATCCATTACCATTTCTCTATCCGGGATTCCGGCATAGAAGCCGAAACATCCCACAAATGCAAATGCCGATTTCGGTTGTTCCAGATCTGAGACATAGACCTTTCCCATAATCTTTTGAAGACATGAAAAAATCAATGTCTCATTCCAACCGGCAAATAATTCTTTTACTTTTGATGTATTTTCCAGTTCATACAACATCTATATACCCTCCTCAATAACTGCCTTCAGGTATTACTGCACTACCGTAAAGTTCACAATCTCTGCGTCTGTATATTCATCCCAAAGTGCCTGATACTGATGATCTTCGTCTGCATCATCGATTTCCTTGCCGTCTTCATATACCTGATTGCTGCTTCTGATAAATCCTGTATAATGTGCTGTTCCATTCTCGTCAAAGTCTTCGCTTATATAGGATTTTACCATCAGCGCATGAGTCTCCTGTGAAATACAGTCTGCTTCTATCATATGTCCGCCTGCTGTGTAAAGTAATCCATCCTTTACGGCAATAGGATAAGCAGTACCCTCAGATGCGATCATGGAGCCACAGCTTACACCATTTTCATCCTCCAGGTATACATATGCTAAAATAGAAACTGCATCGTTTTTGCCATCCTGATTATCATATGTACCTTCTGTAACCAGTAATATGGGTTCCTCACTTCCCAATACATCCACATAGGTATATGCCTGACCTGCTTCGAGATAACCGATTACTTCCTCATAAGAGTCAAATTCATTTTTCTGTGCTTTCTCCTCGATAAAACCATTTGGCATAAATGCTTCACCTGTTATTTCTTCCGAAGTCTGTGTTTGCAGGGCTTCAGTACCTGCCTCTTCCGCAATCTGTGTCTGTGATTCTGCTGTATTGACTTCTTCCTTACCGCAGGCGGTTGCAAGTACAGCCATGCTCATAAATAATAATGCTTTCATTCTCTTTGATTTCATAGTCTATCTCTCCTCTTCTATAGTGATATCGTTACATCAGCCAGCTTTTCTTTTACATCAGGATTATGTGTTGCTATCAGCAACGTTTTACCGGCTTTTTTCAAATCCTCGATAAATGTTGTCAGTATCTGTTGACTTTTCTGGTCAAGTCCTGCAAAAGGCTCATCCAAAACGATGACTTCCGGGTTAAGGGACATGACAACTGCAAGTGCAGTCTTCTTCTTCTGCCCTCCACTCAAATGATAGGGCGCTTTATCTGCTAATGCCTCTAAATCGAATATTCTCATGCAATCTTGCGTTCTGCGCTTTACTTCCTCTTCTGTCATGCCCATCTGTCTGGGTCCAAAAGCGATCTCATCATATACTTTTGCATTAAAAAGCATGACATCGGGATTCTGAAATAAATATCCGATTCGCTTATGAAAAAGTTTAGCATTCCTGCTATCTTTTAAATATTTCTCCGTGATTTCAGTTCCATCAAACAGGAACTTCCCCTTCTGAGGAAAAGACAATCCATTGATAATTCTGAAAAGTGTCGTCTTGCCAGAACCATTATCACCCTCAATAACGATACATGTTCCCTTCTCTATTGCCAAATTGAAATGAGCCAGAACCGGTGGTTCAGCTTCATCATATCCAAATGTCACATCCGACAATTCTATTATTTTCATGCTAATAACCATGTCCTTCCGTAATCTGCAAGCTTGGGATTGCCGGCACAAAGCCGCATGTGAAAATTAATTTTTCACACTATAATCATCCGTAAATCCTCTGCACTGCATCGCCTCATACATTTGCTGGTTCATCTCAGTACCTCTCACAAATGTAACACCCATGACGCCTCCGATGGAACTGTACTTTTTATTATTTTTTCCAACAGAACGAAGCTGCAGAGATGTCAACAGATCTGTAATCAGATTCCCCAGAAGCACAATATACTTTAATGTAATATCCAAAGTAAAGATAAAAATCCCGGGGATATGCAGCTTCCTGAGTGCTCCCGTAATATGATTCCACTGCGTCGTATGATTAAAAATACTTAGTGTAGATATGCTTAAAAATACCTTTATCACAATCAATAGTTCATTTCGTATACCACTCGGCTGTACGATCATTGCAGGAAGCAATATAATAAGTGCCAGTACAGATGTGCCACATCCTGCTTTCATAATGTTCAAAATATCCCTCGCAGGCCATGTACACAAATATAATAACAGTATAGCCGCATATGCCATGATACACAACTTATTTTGTGTAATGGACAGAAACAGGATTCCACCTGCTGTTACAAGCAACTTGAAAAGGGCCGGCAAAGACCGTCCCTTCTCATGTCCCTTCTGGACTTTTATACGTGACATAGCTTTTCCAATTGTCTGAATTGTCTTCACTGCAAATTTACTGCCGTCTTTTGGCGGATCATATTGATCCACACTTTCCATCCAACTAGGAAGCATAATGATTTCGTCCTTTCATAGGAATTGAGATCAGCTTAAATATAATGATAAGAAGTGCCACGCCGATTAAAGCCGATAAGATATAGGCAATAACCTCATTCATTCCACTGACAGCATAATCAGGCATAAGCACAGACAATGACCAGCCTTCTGCCAACCCTTTCGGTGTGTATCCAAGTGCAGAACCATTGGTTACAATATCAGCGATTTCGTCAGAACCCCATTCTCCCCATGCTGTACCCGTAGCCAACAGTCCAAGCGGCGTTGCTGCGATAAGCAGTGCAATCAGGGCAAATATCGGCGTGTGCTTCTTTGTCGTATTCGCTTCTTCTCTATCTGTCAGAATATTTTCATAGGTGAGATCCGGTGAAGTCTTTTTCACAAAGGCATATACTGCCACGGTGAACACTGCTTCAACGATTCCTGCCACAGCAAGATGGGGAATCATCATAGCAGGGACTGAGACAGTAAGATCATATGGGCAGTAAAGGGCATTACCGGATGCATCCTTAAATAACAAAGGCTGAATACCAAATTCTACAGAAGCACAAAGTGCAGCTGCATTAATTCCAATATAAGAACCTATTGCTGCAGCGATATAATGTACTCTTTCTTTTGCCGAGTCTCCACCTACTATTCTTACGATCAGGCGATATACTGCGTAACCGACATACGGCAAAACAAATGCCATATTGAAGCAATTCGCACCAAATGCCAGGATTCCACCATCCCCAAAGATGATTGCCTGCAATAACAGTGCTATAGATACCGCAATACATGCTGCATTTGGACCAAATAACAGCGCAATTAATGTTCCTCCCACTGCATGTCCTGTTGTACCGCCCACAAGTGGTACATTGAACATCATACCCAAAAAGGAGAAAGCTGCTCCCACTCCCAGAAGTGGTATCTTATCCTTAGGAAGTTCCTCATTTATTTTCTTTACAGCGTGCGCCCAGACTGGCACCATTGCCGCTCCCATCACACCGCAGGTTGCCGGTGATAAATAATTCTCCGGGATGTGCATTTTAAATTTCCTCCATAGTATCGTGTTTTTCTTCGTATATCGTATTACTTAGCGCAGGTCGTTTCTTCCTGGTTTCCGGTATAATCGAATTTACCGTCATTCTTCTCTTCCATGGCTTTGATGATATGGTAAGCGAATTCATTATAAGGTGTAGGGATACCAAGCTCCTTACCCATACGCATCAGTGCGCCTGAAAACATGTCAATCTCTGTGTGACGACCTGCATCCAGATCCTGTAAAGTAGAGTATCTGGCTGTTGGTGGAACAGCACTGCCATGACCAGAGGAAGCATCTGCCTTGCTGATGTCGATTCCTTTCGCCGCTGCGACAGCTTCCAGCTCTCTTCTGAGTCCGTTGCTGATCTCTTTCATATGAACGCTGTCCTGATAACATCCAACACCCGCTCCAAGGATTGCCTGAGGAAGATTGTTACATACATTCAGGCGGAACTTGCTCCACATCTCTTCTCTGATATGTTCTGTCGCACGATAATGTAAGCCAGTGCCTTCAAAAAGGGCTTCGATTGCATGTACACGCTCACTCTGATATGATGTGGTAAGCTCTCCGAAAATAATTCCTATCGTAGTCTCCGGGTTAAAGTAGAAACCATCGCCTTCCTTATGAGAAGCTACTTTTATCAGGGAATAAATGATATGAGAACTGTCTATTACAGTAGAAATGATCTCTTCACTGTCTACACCGTTCATAAGGCTCATTACAACTGTATTCTCTCCAGTAATCGTGCGGATACTGTCTAATGCGCCCGGCAATGCACCATATTTCAAAGCTATAATCAGCAGATCTGCTCCCTGTGCTTCCTGTGGTGTCCATACTTCCGGGTGATATGTCACACCATTGATGATACAGCCGTTCTTTAATCGGTTGGCTCTCTCACCCTCTGCAACAACACCCAAACTGATGTCATCACGCTCAGAAAGCCCCCAAATGACATAGGAGCCGACTGCTCCCGCCCCCAGTACTGCAATCTTCTTCATCTTCATAACATTTCTCCTCTCGTACTTCTTATTTATATGATACCTAACTGTTTCCAAAACATCAATGCTTTATTATGCATTTATTCTTTGCATAGCTTTGAATAATTACGCTATAAAAAGCACAATATAACACAAAACAGCGATACCGTATAGCTTCTCTGCTATACAATATCGCCGTTTTCTTCTAAATAGTACTATTCTTCTTTACGTTTCTTCAAGGTCAAAAATCCTGTCGCTGTCAATGCTGCTACACCCAGAATCAGTCAAGATGTTCGCTGTTAAAATCTGAAAACAGGTAGAGATACATCGCCATCTTATCCATGAAATCCATCTGCATAGTACTACCCTCTTCCGCAGTGATCTCTACATAGCAGTGCTGGCTTTCAAAGAAGCCGTTAAAATCAACAGTACCTGTAGCAATAAGGTTCCCTTCGCTGTCATAAGTCTGGGTTGCTTTTTCATTGGAATAATAATCTTTGGGATTACCATCTGCATCCATATAGCAGATGTAATAACCACCACTTCCGCCTTTCACTGCCTGCTCCTGCGCATAGCCGATACAGGTGTCATCTGCATTATAGAAATCATAGGTCGTTGCTGAAACAAGCGTATCCGTATTTTCATTAATTGGCTCATCTGTTACAAATTTCGCATAGAACCAGGTGTTTCCATCAATAGAGACTGTCCATTTCGTATCAAAAAAACCTGTCTCTTCCATATACCCGGCTACCTGTCCATCAGCCAGAATATCCGTACCCTGGTTGACTGCCTTTACATCACCATCAAAATGCACAGTCCCGGCTGTATTCAGCGCGTCCTTGGCTGCCTCTTCGTTGGAAAAGGCTATCGCAGAAACACCTCCACAGCCACACAGAACTGTTGTCGCAAGCGTTGCAAGTATAATTGCTATTCTTCTCTCTCTCTTCATATGTCTCTTCTCTCTCTCTTCTCTTTATCGGTTGGTCAGTCCACCGTCCTCATCCCTGGCAAGCTCTCTCGTTACCATGACTGCCATCGCGGTGATAAGCGGCAGATACTTCCTGTCATGAACGATCAGGAAAGCATTGTCCCATACGATATTTTCAATGGTGATGTCCATATCATCCATGATCGCACCAATCAGCGTACCATTCAGTGTTACCTTGAAGTTATGCCCAATCGTTCCTGCATATTCGGTCAGTTCCAGCCTGCCTTCATTAATATCCATTGTGAAGGTATCACGTACGAAGGTGAACTGTTTCTCCAATACGCCGTAAGGCTCGCCCCGGTAGAAAAAGCGGTAAGTAGCCAGCGCGTGTCCGATCTCCTTCGTCATTTTAAATATCTCATTGCCCTCCGTATCATGGATATACAGGTTAATGAGAGGCATCGTGCCATCTACTATGTAGACTGTATTCTGATCCTTATCCTGTACCTCGAAGTGCTCTCCGGTAAGCTTGAAATCCTCGGTAAAGGTATAGACCTCTGAAGGAGAAGCATCCATAAAAGGAATTACCTGCCCTGTCTTCACGTAATTCTCAATGCTTGCCTTCAACCAGTCCTGGAAGAAAAAGACATCCGTATGGTAGCAGAGATGTCCTGCTGTATCGGCTCCCAGATCCGTCACAGGTGGATAGACCGGTTCAGTCAATTTTTCTTTTATTGCGTTATCCAGAAAAGAATATCCGATATAACTAACATTACCTGCACCGTTCAGATAGAAGTATATGAACTGTCCCCTGTCATCCGGACCAAATATCATTGATTTATAAGGAGAAGTGTAGAAATATCCCAGCCAGGCAGAACCAAGCGGAGTCTGTATCTCCTTATATGCTTCGTAGAATTCTCCTATTTTCCGTTCTCTATCCATTCCGATCATTTTGGCTGCATCAGTTATACTGTTATAATCCTGCGGTGAGCCCATCATAAAGATTGCAATACCGATAATCAGCACGACTGTTCCAAAAGATATCCAGAAGGTACTCCAGTTCCCCATTGGCCACATCCGTACACCCAGTACAGCTATCAATGCACCTGCAATACGATACTTCCACACACGCAATTTTAATGATTTGGACAGCCCTTTGTACGCATCGTTGCTTTCTTTTACCTTGTTCGCCGCCATAGCCGCCTGTTCTCCTGCCCTTTTTAGAGGAGATCTGATTCTCCAGAGCCAGGCAAGCCAGCCAAAGAATGCTGCGAATAAAGTCAGAACGAAGAGTACAACAGCGGTATCTTCCAGGGAATTTCCCTCTATCAGGTCTACCGCAGTTCCGAAGATGCCTATCAAAATACATGTAATTGACAGACCAATCCACACTTTCTTCATATTTTTCAATCCTTTCGCTCTATGTCAATGACAATCTCTGACTTTATTATATCTGTCTCGACATTGTTTGTATAGCAAACTAAGGTTGAGAAAAACTAAACTTTTAACCAAACTTTTAACCCTGTATATAACAAAAAATCCCTTATTTCTAAGGGATTTCCTGCATCTTTATCTTATTATCTATCTTGATTGTTTCTGTTGTATTTCTTTTACGATTGGATTCAACTGTCCTACTAAATTGTTCATGTCTTCAAACATGGAACTCTTCGTTGTACCCAGTTCGTTTGCACGCTCGATATATGTCAGCACCCGCTGCATCTTCTCTTCTTCCGATTCAAAACAGTCTTTTACCTGTTCAAGCTTTTGCCCGGAAGACTGTGTTACCTGACTTATTTCCTGCTGTACCGTCTTCGCTCCATCCGCCGCCTCAATGATCTGGTCAAAGACTACATAAGCAACATCCACATCTTCAACATTCTGTTTAAATGCTTCTTTGGAGCTTTCAATGTTCCGATTAAGCTGTTCTGTACCACTTTCAACCTCTGAAATACTGTTATCTACGTTGCTGACCAGATTCTTGATTTCGTCAGCCAGCTTCTTGACCTCATCTGCTACGACTGCGAAGCCCTTGCCCTGCTCTCCGGCGCGTGCTGCTTCTATCGCCGCATTCAGTGCCAGCATATTCGTCTGATTGGCAATCGCAATGATCTGTTTCATGCAATCCTTGATCTGCTGTACCGAAGTCTGTACGCCTACGAATGTGTTCTGTATTTCTTCAAAGCTGCTCTGTACTTCAGAAGAGCTGCTCTTCAACTTATCAACCTTGCTTTGCGCGTCACCTACTGAAGCTGCAATGTCATTTTTTACATTATCAAAACGTGAAGCAATCTGTTCCACATCAACAAATACTTCTGACAATACTTCCATCTGTTCTCTCAGTTTGTCATTTTCCTGAAGTGCCTCTTCAAATGTTGCCTGCACCCCTGCCATTTGATCCAGAGATTCTACTTCACGCTGTGCCAACTGTTTCTGGTATATCATAATGCTGTCTGCCACATGGCTGATAGGATGTACATCTATTACTTCTGCAGCCGTAACAACCGGCTTTTCTTCTTTTTTCTTAAACATATCTTATCCCCTTCATTCTACGAAAATCTTATTCAAATACAACACAGGTCATGGTCTGGTTTACGAACTGCTGGTTGTAATGTTCTCCAAACCCAATCAGTCCTGCGTGATCTCCCAGCTTCTCCATGGTTTTCAGATAGGAATCAAAATAATGCTCTTGAGAAAAGAGTAAGTAACGGAATATACAATTGACGGAAAATACACCGGATATGTGTGAAAAATCATTGCGTATCTTCTGAATGGTATTCTCTACAACCTCAGAAATATTCTGCGCTTCAAGCAGTGTAAGAACATCAGAATCATTCACCTGTCTGTAGCATATGAGCTGATTGCCCGCCACTTCCTTGATAGAAATAATGCAGATATCCTGTCCGTTCATCTTGCCGAGAGGATTCTTTAATGTCTGCGTATCCATCTCTTTATCCGTGATATGCAGAATGTCCTGATATACTTTCTTGGCAGGCTGTCCATTGAGCTCTCCTAACAGATATTTACTGCGGTCTGTACGTGATGCGATGAAACGACAGCCGGGAACCTGCTTGTATATGTTTTCCTTATAGACTTTCACTTTACCATCATTATTGCGAATCAGGGCGTACACATCTGCGTCTTCATAGACTTTACCATTAACAGAGACTTTGCCGCCGTCACCGGTTCCTCCTACCAGAGATATCTTCTTCTGACCAAGTACACTGTAGATTGTTGTCAGGACACAGGCATCGTTGCCGGTGCAAAAATCAATACATACGGTATTCTTTTCAGAAGCTCCTACTTTGTTGATATCTGCTTCCAGTCTGCCAATATATTTTATAGGCATGGTGGATGCCTGTTCCAACACATTCGTTGCAACTGTGAGATTACCCTCCATGGCAATCACTGCTACGCCATTTTCTGCAACTACTTCCTGTCCGCCATAACTGCTACCGATACAGCCAATACTGGGTACTCCAGGAAAATGCTTCTCCAGCTCTTGTACATGCTCATTAAATTGCTTCGCATTGGACATCAGCATTAATAATTTCGGTGCTTTCATTCCTTTGAGAATTTCTGTAAGATTTCCTCTTTTATCTGCTTTGTATATTTGTTTCATGTTCGATCACCTTCCAGTTTTTTATAACACAATTTCATTATAACATAAGTATTTTATATTTTCAATTGAAAAGCTCACGAAATTGTCAGACATTTTATAAAAGACCGATCTCTCTTCCCCGATTGACAGCCTGCTGTCTGTTCTGTACCTGTAATTTTCGGAAAATGTTGTTGCTGTGGAATTTGACAGTCCCTGTCTTTTTCCCAAGTCTGTCAGCAATCTCATCATTGCTCATTCCCTGTGCCATCAGGCGGAACACGTTCTTCTCCATTGTGGTCAGCGGTTCATAATATTCTGCCGGAGATTTCAGATATTTGGGAAATGCCTGCCCACTTCGCCTGCAAGATCCATGATTGTATCTGTGAAACCGTCAGCACTTCTCTCCTGCTGATATATCGAAAGCATCTGCACCATACAACTGCCCTCATCTGCAAGTAAACGAATATAATGATACCGCCTTGCCAGCTCTAATGCTTTGTCAAGTTCTTCACACATTCGCCCTTTATCACCGGCTTTGTGGTAAATGACAGCAGATAACAGCGTATCTTCACCAGATAAGCATACATATCCATCATATAGATATCTTTGTTCTCATCCGGTGCTGTATGTTCCAGCCATTGCGTCACTTCCTCCTGGCGTCCGTCATAGCAGGCTGCAAGGCAGGCAAGGGCATTTAAGCTGGAAGTCAGTTCTTCCCAGCCTGTTTCATGTATTCGTTCACGAATCTTCTCCACCAGGGGTTTTGCCATCCTGGTCTGTCCATTCACAAGCAGAATCTTCATCTGTAGAGCCAGGGCAACAAACAGACAGCGCATATCCTTATTCTGCTCAATAAGTGGAATCGTACCCGTTACCAGTACAAGTGCGTTGAAACAGTCATTATTCTGATAATACCATTCTGCAAGTAATATCTCATATACACTCTGCCCACCGCTTCCATACAGCTGTTGCACGGCATCTGTAATGATATCCCCGTATCGCTCCAGATACGGTCCATATCTTGTAAAATCACGAAATCCATTTAATATACTTGGACGACAGGCAGACAGGGTAAGTCCCATGACTGGTACTGCATGTGCCTTAATTAAGTAGAAAACGATTCGCAGAAACATGGTATCACTTGTATAAGGCATTACCATCTCCAGAGCAATCCTGTAGAAATCCGTATGGTTTAGATCCTGTGGCTGCCAGTGCTGTGGTGTCTCTCCTATCAGTTTCAGATAGTCCTTTGCCTGATCCAGTCTCCCTGCCATAGAAGAAATCAGGGCAAGGTGTGTTACCAGCACCGGATTCTTTATACAGTCCTGTGTATCAAGTCGATAGAAATATTCCCTGCAATCCCACAGTGCAGGCATGGAAAAAGGATGCAGTGCAAACTCTTCTATGATCGTTTCCAATATATGCCCTTCTTTGTCTGCGTTTTTCATAATGCGCAACATTTCTTTACGTGGGCGTGGATATGTTTGTTTATCTTTTTTCACCATACTCGTTATTGTCTCTTCTTATAGCCACAGTCACAGTAAGGACCGCCAGATGCTAATGTGTATTCCCTGACGAAATTGGTTACACCGCCAGCCTCGCTCATTGAATAGTCAAGGCGGCACATAGCAGGAATCAGCTGCTTTAATCCCAGTTCTGTCATGAGTGTGCAGATTCCACAGGTATAGAATTTCGCTTCGTATCCGCTTCCATCTTCATATTCCCGGAAATCCATGTTCCAGGAATAAGGGTTTCTATCGCCGGCTCTGAGTGCTGCTGTTTCCTGCATTCCACGAATATCTGATGGAGAATATTGGCTTTTGCCGCTCTGTCTGCAGAACCACTCCATAAGACCTGTCATCATGGACTTTTTATAATATTCTGTTGCTGCATCTACATCTGGAAGTGTAGGCAGTGTAAGCAGAAATGCGGAAAACATGGCACAGTTTACCAGATTCATTTTAAATCTGTCTTTCTTCTCGAACTCAGGAATCCTGGCTATGATTTCTTTATATTTGCGTTTCGCCTTTTTGGTAATCTCCTTTGCCTTAGCTGGCTCGATTCCCAAGACAGTTGTCAGATTGTTTCTGAATGATTTTGCAAATATCAGCCACATGGCAAGCGGCATGTCTACGTATTTCATATGACTCACAGCTCCTTTACATCTTAATTTCTTTAATCATTGCCATTACATCATCATCATTCCTCAATCCAAGTCTGTCTGCTTCACCTTCAAACGCCTTTTGTGCTTCACGCAATGCATCCATAGATGAATTCATCATATACACTCTTCCAGATTCTTCAACAAACAATATTTTATCACCATTTTTGATTCCAAGTTTCTTACGAATTTCAATAGGTATCGTTACCTGTCCTTTTGATGTTACTTTTGCTAATTCCATATATAGACCTCCTTTGGGCAGTAATGGATTCCTTACTTTCCTTACAATATCAGTATATGCAATTTTAAAGAAAATATAAACAGAACAATCTAAAATGATTAATTCATCGTTTTTTTATCCTATTATGTGCCACCCCTCTGATTTACTTCTGATGTCTACGAAATCTTTATATTTTCCCGGAACCTGCACAAGCTGACTGTGTGTTCCTCTCTGGACGATCTGTCCGTCATCAACAACCAGAATCTGGTCTGCCTGTTCAATTGTTGCCAGTCTGTGCGCAATCGTTACGATTGTTTTACCTCTGGTAAGCTCAGATATTGCTGCCTGAATGAGATGTTCATTCTCAGGATCGACACTGGCTGTCGCCTCATCCAGTATGATGATCGGCGCGTCCTTTAATATCGCTCTTGCTATGGAGATACGCTGCTTCTCACCGCCGGACAGGCTTCCTCCACCCTCTCCGATCACCGTATCATAGCCATCCGGCAATGCCATGATGAAGTCATGACAGCACGCTTTCTTCGCCGCTTCTATCATTTCTTCCTGCGTCGCATCCGGCTTACCAAAGCATATATTGTTTCTTATGGTATCATGGAACAGATACACATTCTGGAATACCATGGATATATTGGATAAAAGGCTGTCGCATGTGAATTCTTTCACATTGTGTCCCCCTACGCTGACACTTCCGCGGTCCACATCATAGAATCTGGCGATCAGATTACATATGGTAGATTTGCCACTTCCCGATGGACCTACGATTGCAGTCACTGTATTTTGAGGGATTTTGAAGCTGACATTTTGAAGCACCTGTCTCCTGCTTTGTCCCTCTCCATAGGAAAAGTCAACATTTCTGAACTCGATATCATAATGGTCAATCTTTATTTGTCTGCCATCTGCATCAATAAAGGATTCTCCTGTCAGTGCATCCAGATGATCCAACGCGTCATCTATGATTGCCAGTACATGTGCACAGTCTGATATCGGCTCTAATGATCCGAATATATGGAATGACAGCAGCACCACCAGAATCACAGAAGTAAAATCAAGCTGACCAGTAATTCCAAGATAAAAAGCTGCAACGGAAATTGCCACACTTGCTGTCTTCAGCGCCAGAAGATGCAGTGCATTAAAAGGAATATAGCCCCACTCTATCTTCAGGTTGATATCACGACTGTCTCTGCAGGCTTTTCTCATGGCATCCATAGAAGCCCCTGCTCTGCCAAAAGATTTTACAACCGCAAGACCTCTGGCATACTCCAGTGTTGCCCCGGTCAGATCTCTGTTCGCCTCAGCAAGGACTGGCGCATTCTGCGTACTGTATCTGGAAATGACAAGAAGGAATACAAGAGACAGCACAGCCCCTGCTATGGCAATCAGACCAACTTTCCAGTTAATATACGTCAGCCACAGAAGGATACACACAAAGTTCAGATAACCGCCAACGAAATTATCAATCATACGGATTCCCATGCCCTCAAGGGTATGAAGTCCTGTTGTGATGGAATTTAATATTGTACTGGTATTCATATTCTGGAAATATCCAAGAGATACTCTCTTTAACGCATCTCCTACTGCCAGTCTGTCTCTGGCGATCAGTTCATAGCTGATTGCCTCCTGAAATCTTGCTCTCAGATAATCAAAGAGAAATCGAAGGAAGATAAAAAGCAACAGAATCCCTGTGCTTTTGCCTACCCATGCCGTACTGACCGTTTCTCCTCTTCCTGCACTTTCTACAAGTCTGCCTATCAGAAATGCCGCCCATATAACGGGCATTGCAGCGAACCACCCTGAGAAGAAGGAAAATACAAAACCAATATATAAGTTCTTCTTAAAAGTTCCACACCAGCGAATGATTCGTTTTACTGTCTTGAACATATCGGTTCGCCTCCTTTCTGACCTCCAACTGCCCAGTGTCTTGCGCCTACATGTGCCTGCCACATTCTCTCATACAACGGGCAATTCTCAAGCAGCTGCTCCTGTGTTCCTTTTGCTTCTATGCGTCCATTCTTTAAGACAACAATCTGATCTGCATCTGTTATCGTAGATAATCTGTGTGCAATAACAAGCAGTGTCTTGCCTTTGGTCAATTCTTCTATACTTCTTTGCAGTTTATCCTCATTCTCAGGATCGGTAAAAGCCGTTGCCTCATCCAGTATAACAATCGGCGCATTCTTCAACATGATTCTGGCAATGGCAATTCTCTGCTTTTCTCCACCGGATAAGCGCTTACCTGCCTCACCAGCAGGGGTATCATAGCCCTGTGGAAGCTTCTCAATAAATTCCTCACAGCAGGCTTTTCTTGCAGCTTCTTTTACCTGTTCGTCAGTTGCAGACGGATTACCGAGACGTATATTCTCCATAATGGAGCATCGGAACAGGAAGTTATCCTGTGTTACGAAGCTGACCATTTCTGAGAGCTGGTCAAGTGGCATATCCTTCACATTTACACCACCTATTGTAATCTCACCACCAGTCACATCCCAGAATCTGGATATGAGCTTGGCAACTGTTGATTTACCGCCGCCACTTGGACCGACCAGCGCGGTATAACTTCCAGAGGGCATATCCAGGTTAATCCCGTGAAGTACTTCGTCTTTTGCCTCTCCTGTATAGGAGAAATGAACATTCTTTAATTGAATATCATGGTTCGTGATCTGCGCTCGTCTGGAAGGTTCAGAAAGTTCCCGCATATCAAGCAATCCCTGAATACTCTCTATGTTGTACTTCATCTCACGAATGCTCTCCATGAACACTTCTATCTTGGCAAAAGACGTTACCATGGACATGGACAGCATCACTGCAAGCACCAGCTGGGATATCGTAAGCTGTCCGTGAATGGTCAGATACAGACCTACCGGCAAAGTTCCAAGAAGCGTGGAGGGAAACAGTGCAAATGTCATTTTCATGGTAATCCACGTAGATGAGAGCCATTTCACAACGAATTTCTTATAATCAAGAATAGCTTTAGAATACTTCTCATAAGAAGTGCCGGCTCTGCCAAAAGCCTTAATTACTTCAATTCCCTCTATGTATTCCACAATTGTACTGTTCATATGGGCATTGGATTCATCATACTGGGTAAAGCTCTTGCCGCTTATGACCATGGTAAGAATCATGAATACCATGGATAATGGAACCGTTACAAGTGCCGCCAGAGCAATTCGCCAATCCAGAGCGATCAGCGCTATGATACTGATTACCGGCAATAATATATGTCCGCTTCCCTCAGGAATCATATGCGCAATAGGCGGTTCCATGTTCTCGATCTTTTCCACCATAATGCTCTTGATCTCACCAATGCTGTGTCCTTCCACATCTCCCAGCGGAGCCTTGAGGAAGCGGTCTGTCAGCCTGAGTCTCAACCCCTCCAGAATATGATAGGCAGCAATGTGCGATATCCAGGTGGATGCTGAGAAACACACAATCTTAATTACATGGAACAACAGTGCATAGAGACACCATCTGACAATATCCTGTATAGGAACATTGTTGATATTTCTGATATACAGGTCTATTGCCCTGTATATGCAATAATATGGGATAAGTCCGCTGATAACACTTATGATGGATAAAATAATTGACAGGAGCATCCTTCTCCCACTTCCATCCGTATAACTAAGCAGCACCCCTAACCAGCTGTCTTTTTCTTTTTTCACTTCAATTACCCTTCTTTCCTGATTCTGTATTCTGCCGGAGATACCCCCATCACACTGCGAAAAGCAACCGAGAATTTCCCCGGATTCTCATATCCGACACAGGCAGCTATATCCTGTATCTCTCTGTTTGCATCCTGCATCAGCATACTTGCCGCCACATTGACTCTGTATCTTTTCTGATAGGAGTAGATGGAATCTCCATAAACGTCTTTAAAGCATTTCTTCATGGTCGTAGCAGGCATATCGTACATGGATGACAGATCTTCTATGGTGAATCTGGTCTTGAGATCTCCTGTGATCTGCGCATGTACCGCCTTGATCTTCTCCATCTGCGTTTTATAATAGTAAGGTCTGATCTCCCTGCTGTTCTCCACCGTCATTGCCTCAAGATACAGCAGCATCTCCACTACTTTGATCTGGTAATATTCCTTGGATGCCGATATCTCAGGTCTTTCCATATTTCTTTGATAGAAGCTGGATATGATACGGCTCAACCCTTCATCATTGCGGATAACATAAGGCTTATCCTGCGTACAATACCGCATACGCAGCTGTGCGATATCCACAGAGAAACCATGAAACATAGTATCCAGCGCCTTCTGCGTCTCCTCCACATCCATGAATACACTCACCCCATGATAATGCCGCAGAGGATAATACGTTGTCCCCTTATGATTCTCCCTGTTGTCCAGTCTCAGCTCATTCTCCTGCATGATACTGAACACACCGGGCTGTACCTCCATTTCAATTCTGCCTTCTCTGCAATGATCGATACACAGAACCTTTTTATCCTTCTGCAATTCAAACTCTGAATCGCATTTCTCCATATGCATATCAGAGAAACAGATCATCACACCCGGCATGACCTGATATACAGTCATAATGCCTTCTCCCGTCGCATCATTCATCATCAGGACAGTGCAACCCTCATTTTTAATCATTGTTTTCACATTATTTCCAAGATTTGCAATTTCGTTTACTTTCAAACCAGTTATCACTTCCATTCAATAAACCTAATTTTTGTTAGATTATTCTAACCGTTTACTATAGTATCACGACATTTGTTCCTTATCCATACCAAAATAGACATGGATAATCCATTTAGACAGAAACTTGACATTGCAAATCCGGGGTGCTAACATTCAGGTTAGTTATAACTAATGAATAAAAAGGAGCATACCACATTATGAAGGTATATGAATTTGGAGATACCGGGAAACCCAGTATTATGCTGTTTCCGGGAACCTGTTGTTATTGGAAGACCAATTTCGGACATGTACTGGAGAAGCTGCAGGAGCATTTCTATACATTGGTAGTCAGCTACAGTGGATTTGATGATACGGAAAATTCTACCTTTCTTTCCGAATTGGACGAGGTGGAAAAGATTGAAACATACATTAAAAAACGACTGAATGGTAAACTCTACGCTGCCTATGGATGCTCTCTGGGCGGCTCCTTCGTCTCACTTCTGGTCAGCCGCCAGAACATTCACATTACCCACGCGATCATCGGCTCCAGTGATATGGATCAGGCGCCTAAGTGGCTGGCGAAGCTGGAGACAGCCATTATGATGCCTATGTTCTACCCGTTGATTACAGGAAAAGGCGGCGGTCTTTTGAAGAAAGTCTTTGAAAAGAAAATGAATCAGGGAAATGACAGTTCAGACTATATGAAGAAGTTTATGGATATGATGGGTGTAAACAGCGGCATGGATTTCTCGTTTATTTCCAAAGAATCCATGAAAAATCAATTTTGTACAGACTTGTACACGAAGGTTGGGGAGCATATCCAGGTTCCGGGCACTACAATTCATGTCTTTTATGCGAAAAAAATGGGAGCAAAATACCTCCAGCGTTACCAGAAGTATTTTGCCAACCCGGATATCTGTGAATATGATCTTCAACATGAAGAATTACTGCTGGATGCGGATCTCTGGGTACAGGAAGTATGCCGCGTTACACTTTCCACATGTTAAAGTACTTTCCCTGCTTCTGAATCAGGGAATCATGAGTGCCGACTTCCGCAACTGTCCTGTGATCTACAACAACGATCTGATCGGCATTTCGGATAATAGGCAATGTATGGGCAATCATTACGATAGTCTTGTTCTCCTGTAACAGATTCTGGATTGCCCTCTTTACCTTTAATTCATTTTCAATATCCAGAGAAGCCGTGGCTTCATCCAGCAGAATGATCGGACTGTCTCTTAAAATAGCTCTTGCAATAGACAAACGCTGTCTTTCACCGCCGGATAAGAAGCTTCCATTCTCGCCGATTCTGGTATCGTACCCCTCTGGCATTGTATTGATAAATTCTTCACAATTAGCTTTTCTGCACGCTTCTTCAATCTCCTGATCCGTTGCCTCCGGTCTTGCATGCCTGATATTCTCTCTTACCGTATCATCGAATAAAAAGACATCCTGATCCACCAGCGCGATTCTGGACAGGACTGCTTCTGATGGATAATCTCTGATATTGACATTTCCTATCATAATCTCACCCTGATCGGGTTCATAATATTTTCCGATAAGGTTCATAATGGTAGATTTACCAGAACCGGAATCACCTACTACTGCCGTAAGTTTACCGGCTGGAATCACCAGATTGACATGAGACAGCACTTCTTTTCCTTCTTCATAGGAGAAAAAGACATTACGGAACTGAATAGTATAGTTGTCCGGCATAAATGGCTCATCATTCTGTACCTCTTCCTTCTCATTTGCAAGATTCACAATATATTCTTTGGAAATATACATATCCTTGAAGCTGAAGATATCTATTGCCATACTCATCAGAATCCTGGCAAGCAGGATAGGAACCATGCAAAGCATCATGAAATCCGCACTGGATATCTGTCCCTCAAGCCAGGGTTCCCTGCTGACTATCATAATCGCCGGAAGCGTCAGCCATTGCAGAATATTGAAGAAGAATGAAACAGGAATACCCCTCGCCTCATAATTATAATTGATATCGCTGAATTCCTTTAAGTCCCTGGTCAGGGCTTCATTCTTGACACCAGTCATTCCATAGGCACGTAGTGTCTGGATTCCCGTGATATAGTTGACCACACTGCTGACAGTATTATTATAGATAACTGCTTTCCTGCCTCCATAGGTATCTGCAATTTTAAAGGAAATCATAAGCTCAGGAATAAAAAGAGCAACCGCCACCAGCATAATCAGCCCTGCGGGCAAATACAATATGCCTGCAAAGACAATAATCATCAGTGCAATGACGCCGTTTTTAATCAGGTTTGGCATTTTATGCGTAAGGATTCTTTCGTATTTAGATACATTCTCTGTCAGAATATTGATGTAGGCTCCGGCTTTACCAGAGGTAAATCTGCCAAGAGGAATCCGCTTGCACTTGTCTCCCAAAAACAGCCTGATCTGCCTGGAAACGGCTGCACCACCAATCTGCCCCAGTGTATAGCCAAGTCCATAGAACAGGAAACGCAGAGCAAAGCAGACAACGACTGCCAGTGTAAGCGTATCTATTTTATTCAGGTCAATATTATCTTCTAATAACCAGAAAACCAGTATAAATACTGCAAAATTCACGACAGAGGACATCAGTCCTTCTATCACAGTGAGTATGCTTCCAAGAACAAATTTTATATTTTTGCGAAATGGATTATGCGATTTCATATCTGACTTTTCGTGCCTCCTTATATGTATTCCATGCATTTTTGTAGTATTCGTTTGTTGCAAGGACTTCTTCATGCGTACCGAAAGCACGAATTGTTCTATCCTCAACCACTGCTACTTTATCACACATCTTTACTACATCAAGTCTGTGCGCAACGATAAGCACTGTCTTGTTCTTACACAGGTTGGCGATTGCCTTGTCAATCTGCGTCTGATTCTCAGGGTCTGCAGCACTGGTCGCTTCATCCAGAATCAGGATAGGCGCATTTTTCAGAATAGCTCTGGCGATAGCGATACGCTGCTTCTCTCCACCGGAGAATCTGGCTGCTATCGTACCCATTTTCGTATTATACTGCTCCGGCAAAGACATGATGTAATCATCAATCTGTGCTTCTTTTGCTGCTTTGCGCACCTGTTCAAGAGAAGCATCGCTGCTCATTCTGATATTTTCCAGCACCGTACCTGGTGTCATGAAATTATTCTGGAATACGATTGCAATGTGCTTGAGAAGCTCTTCATAATTGATATGCTTCACATTCTCACCGCCTATGTAGACATTGCCCTTATCCGCTTCATAGAATCTGGATATCAGCTGTATGATCGTACTTTTGCCAGCACCGGATTTTCCTACAATGGCTACCTTTTCACCCTGTTTCATAGACATACTGGCATACTCCAGTACATTTTCTTTTTCCTTATCATAGGCAAAAGTCACATCTTCCAGGGTAATATCCTGCTTATCAGGAAAAGGCTTCTCCCCATCGAACACGGGAATGTCAAGAATCTCCTTTACCTTACCGACTCCGGCAAATACCTGTGCAAGCTCCATGGCAAGCTGTTGCAAAGGCAGTATCTCAGTCAGATACATGGAACCTACATAGGCAAAGAGCAGAAATACACTGGCTGGGATAGAACTGTTAAGAAACATTCTTCCACCTATGGGAACCAGAAACACCATGCCGCACTCAAGCGCAATGTTAAAAGCCGCATATAAAGGGCCTGTTTTTATAGACATTTCATTCCATAGGTCATTTTCTGAATCAATTGCTGCCTTGAACTTTACAAAAGACTGACTTCCCATGTTATAAGCCTTAATCAGCCTCATCCCGTGAATATACTCGATGATAACCGAATTAAAATTTCTGGCAGACTCGCTTGCCCTGTCCATAACCCTCATCATGCGTGCAAACATCAGAACCATAATTCCTATTACAAATAAAAGCGGAACCAGTGAAATCAGCGCCAGCTCTACATTCACAGACAACAGATAGAAAAATATGACAAAAGGTCCTACAAAGTAGCTGACAAATTCGGGTAGATTGTGCGCCAGCCCTCGCTCCAGTTTCTCAATATCTTCATTCAGTACCGTTTTCATGTCTCCGGTTCTTTTTTCATTTAATGCACCTAAAGGAACTTTAGATAAGTGCTCTGTCACCATACAGCGAACAGTAAAGAGCGCTCCATAGGCTCCCTTATGTGACAGTACCCCCGAAGTTCCCAGAAAGATGTGTCTTAGAATCACTGTCGTAGTAATCAATATGGCATTGTCCACGACAGTCTGCCCATTACAGCTCCCACTCACCAGAGCATCCATTAACCGGTAAATTCCAATATAGGCACCGATTCCCAGAATCCCGCTGATGAAGCCGCATACTACAGACAATATGATCCACTTTCTGTCTTTGCCCGCCCATTTCAGCAAAAGTCCCATTGGGTTTATTTTTTTCTCTTTCACGCTATTTCTCCCTCTTCAATTCATAGATTTGTGTGCACACACTGTTAAGAAATTCCACATCATGCGTCACAATCATAATAATGGCTTCTTTGGCAAGCCTTCTTATCAGATTGGCAACCTGCATCATACTGTCATAATCCAACCCGCTTGTCGGTTCATCAAAGGTAAGAAGCTTCTTGCCGCATACCTGGCTTACTGCCACTGCCACACGTTGTTTCTGACCTCCAGACAGCGTGTTTGGATGCCTCTCCTTGAACTGGTCAAGTGCCAGCTCCTGTAAGGTTCTATCAATCAGCTGTTCATCTGCCTTTTTGATTCCCAGCCGGCATTCATTCTTCACGGAGTCTGCAAATAATTCGTAGTTGACATCCTGCATTACCATATAGGAATCCTGTATCAGTTTCTTCTTTGTTGCCGGCTTTCCATCTATTAGAATCTGCCCCTCATAATCCTTATGCAGACCACAGATGGTCCGTAAGAAAGTAGTCTTTCCTGCGCCATTTTCTCCGATAATTCCAATAATATCGCCTTTTGCAGCCGATAATGTAATATTATTTTGTAATATTCTCTTATTTCTTTTTATAGACACATGATCAAAAGTCAATCCCTGTTGACTGGATATACTGCCCTGGCACTTTGGAACCTGACTCTGCCTTTTATGAATCGTGCGAAGCCCCATTGCAATTCTTTTTTCTTCTGAGAGATCTTGAAATTCCTCCCTCGTAAATTCTCTCTGAATCTCTCCTTTATCCAGATAGATAATGCGGTCAACCAGATCCATCAGATAGTAAATCCGGTGTTCCGATATCAGAATAGATTTACCCTCTGCCTTGATTACCCTGAGTTGTTCTCTCAAGTCTTCAATGGAATCCGCATCAAGATTAGAGCTTGGCTCATCCAGAAGATATACCTCTGGATGCATGGCATATACACTGGCAAAAGCAATCCTCTGCTTCTCTCCCCCTGAAAGTTCAAATATACTGCGTCCCCTAAGAGCCTTCAGTTTCAGTCTTTCCGTGATTTCATCCATTCTCTGTAGCATCAGGTCGCGGGGAAGGCTTAAATTTTCCATGCCAAAGGCAATCTCGCTGTCCGTATCTACATTGAAAAACTGTGTCCTGGGATTCTGGAATACGCTTCCTGCGAATTTTGCCCGTTCATACCTTTCCATTTCTGAGATATTTTCCCCATTATATAGGACTTCGCCTTTTAATTCTCCGTCAAAATAATCAGGAATCAGCCCATTAATCAGGCGAAGGATCGTAGTCTTGCCACACCCGGAGCGCCCACATAACAGGACACACTCTCCATCTGCTATGTTGATATTTATATTTTGTAATCGTCCGGCAGCATTACCAGCATATTCAAACGAAACATTCCTTAGACTTATCAATTTAATAACCCTGCCTTTCCATAACCTGCAAACTTTCAGGTACAACACACTACTTTCCAGCAAGATATATGGTACACACTGTCATGGATACAAATAACAACAACGCGGTATAATCGTAAACTCTAAAGCGCAGCTCTCGGATGCTGCTTCTTAAATCAGGATTCTCAATTCCTCTTGTGACCGCTGCAATGCTCAGATCATCCGCTGTCTTTGATGCGGTAATCAACAACGGTACATACAGACATTCCACTGTCGTTACAGGAGATTTTATAAAGCCTGTAAGAGAAGGTGTTACGCCGCGAAGTATCATTGCATCTTTGATATATCCCCAGTCTTCTTTCAGAGTCGGCATATAGCGAAGCAGCACTGCCATTGGAATAATGACCTGTTTGGGAACATGGGACTGACTCATTGCTGTCAGGAAATCATTGATCTGTGTCGTCCTGATTATGATGCCTGACATCATACAACAGGGAAAAAGCTTAAATAACAGACTAAGCCAGGCAAGCACAACAGCATGAGAAATCCCTGCCCCGCTATGCAGGAAAAGATTCCAGCCCAAATACGTAAGACAATAGAACATTCCCCACAGGATTGACCTTTTCCCATTTCCACTTATGATTCCAAATAAACAGATAAAGATCATCCATATGCTCTCCCATTCCAGTGATGGAAAAAACATCGTATTGGTTACAACCAGTATCAAGCATATTAACTTCGTTCTTGGGTCAAAATGCAGAGTCATTATGCTGCCACTCCTGCCTTTTCAAACTGTTTCTTCATAAGCAGATTACCAACTGTTCCACTGACAGCGGCAACAATAAAAGTGCCCAGTACCATAATCACCAAAATCTCCGGTCCGGCTGTGGCATTCATGGTATCTATGTAATCCTGTGTCGTGCCGTTCTTCAACATGGTTGCTGTCCATCCTTGCGGGTCTGCAAAATATACAAAATAAGAACCAGCCGGTCCAATACAGTAACACATGTACGCCAGAATATTCAGTCCCTTGTTTCTATACTGTCCAATTCCTGCAAGGATGTCTGCAACTGCGAGCATAATCAGGCAGCCCAGATCCATTCCCCAGTGCATACCTGTTACAAAGCCGAGTATGCAGGCAACGACCCCCACAATCGTTAAAGCGCCTCTCTTTGGTACTTTTGCCAGTAAAAGCATAAAGATCGGACCTCCAAGAACCGCTCCTGCAATTGGATAGTAAAAGGTCAGCGCCGGATTGACCGCAAACAATCCCCCACCTAATGCGTTTGAAACCAGCAGTAGTGCCGAAAATACACCTGCTGTAATCAGATCTTTCACCGTTAGTCCTTTTTTGTTCTTATTCCTAGCCATTTTCTCCTCCTATATCTGCCGTTGACTTACGACCAAAGTGTATGATACAATTTTCATGTTAGTTATTACTAACTTATTCGCATATTATTGCTGCTAACGCCAAAAGTCAACAGAATCAGCAGATATATGACTAGAGTGTATGAAGAAAGGGCTAATGTGTATGAGTACGTCAAATGGCACAAATTTATACCATAAATTATTTCAGGAAAGCGGATTTATTGAGAAAAGGACTCATGAAAACAGGCAGTTGGGAGAATATTATTATGTTCCCAAAGAATCCGGAGGCGGTTATTTCTGGATATACAGTTTAGCCGACCAGTACGCCATTAAGATTCATGATTTCTATTTTCATGATGATGTTGTAGCTGATTTCCCAGGGCATAAGGGGTTAAGCATATGCTATTACTACTCCGTGTCCGGTGAAGAACTCGACCCATACAGACGCATTCCTGCCGGACAGGTTCGTTTCCTCAACTATATTGACTATCATTTCAAAGCCATCATACATAAAAAAATCCCGATTCAGACCGTTGAAATCGAGCTTTACAGTGAATATTATGAGAAATTTATCTCAGAGAAATTCGGAGATGTGGAATTTGATTTTGACCGGTTGTTCCGTAACATAGACTGGTGTACGGATTTCCCGGAAATGGAGAAACTTCTGTCACGAATATGGAATTATGAAGGGGATGGCATTGCTGCCAAGCTGTTCTATGACAGTATGGTATCACAGTCTATTTCCCTTATCATAGAATATAATAGTCACAAGACGGATCCTGCCCATAGAATCTATATATCAGAGGATGACAGACGGGCTATCGACACAGTGAATAAATACTTAAATGACCATTTCAGCGGTGACGTCTCCACAGACAAATTATGCAGGATCGCATGCTTTGGCAAGACCAAGTTCAAAACTCTGTTCAAAGCCATCAATCACTGCACAGTCACCGAATATGTCACTGAAAAAAGACTCAGCCAGGCGGAGAGTCTTCTTTCAAGTACCAATTTAACCATTGAACAAGTGGCTACGGCTGTGGGATATAGCAATCCCAGCCGATTTGCTGCCCTTTTCAAAAAGAATACAGGGCTATTCCCCTCTGATTACAGGAAAATGAGTAAATAAAAATATTATTGTTCCTTCGACTGTGCCATCAATATGAGTTTTTCAAAAGACTGTGCAAAGCGCTCATCATCTTCCTCTGTCCGTTTTTTAGGACCTTTGATGTGATTTTTATGAGAGCTTCGCCTTGCCTTCTTGTTAAGATGTCTTTCCATCAGCATCTGATCAATATTGTCATCCGTATACCATTTACCGGATTGATGGATCGCATATGCCCCTTTACCAAGTGCCATTGCCGCAACTCCATAATCCTGAGATACCACAATATCGCCGTTATGGCATAGACTGATTAACTTATAATCTACCGCATCCGCTCCTGCCCCAACTACTACCACATCACTGTAATCTGAATGTAGCACATGATTGGTATCGCAGAGCAATGTAACCGGTATCTTATATTTTTTTGCAATTCCTTCCACGATACCCACCACCGGACAGGCGTCTGCATCAACGTATATTTGCATAATTGTCTCTCCTGTTCTTTCTAATTCCATGTCATATTACATCCACAAGTTCAAGATAAGTATATTCGTTTATAGGAATGCTTTCAATAAAAATGCATTTACATATCCCCTTCTTTTTGCTATGCTGATAATAGTTTAATTCCTGAACCTTACTTCAGGTTAAATTTTGTGAGAAAAGAGGATTCTATGTATACAATCGGTCAAGTTTCAGAAATGTTCCATTTACCAGTCTCAACACTCAGATACTATGATAAAGAGGGCTTGTTTCCAAGCATGGAGCGTGTCTCCGGCATTCGTAAATTCTCTGAGAATGAAATAGAAACCCTTCATGTCATCGAATGTCTCAAGAAGACAGGCATGGAGATTAAAGATATCAAACAGTTCATGGACTGGTGTGCTGCTGGTCCCTCTACCTATCCAAACCGCAGGGAATTATTTGAGAGCAGAAAGAAAGCCCTCGAAGAACAACTTCGAGAGCTTGAGAAGAATATGGCTATGATTCAGTTCAAGTGCTGGTACTATGACCAGGCTATTGCAAATGGTAATGAGGAACACCTTAAAGAAATGATTCCTGACAAGCTTCCCGCTGACATTAAGAAACTTTACGAACTCGCTCATTCATAGAAATCTTTGTCAGGCGCATTTTATAGGAATCAGGATTTCCGTGACAAATTTATCCGTATTATTGGTGATTCCATAATCAATCATGGTAATTTCCCTGGAGAAACCTGTCACTTCCATTTTGTGTTTCTCAATATACTCCATCATTTTCTCATAATGCGCCCCTGCTTCTTTATGGCTGCCGCAAAAGCACATGGAAACGCACAGTTCTTCCGGATGCTGCTCAACGGTTCCCTTATAGCTGTCTTCTTCATCCAGAACGAGAAAAACCGAATCATATTGTTCATATCGTCCTGCCATCAGATTTTCCCTTGATATACCAACCCCGACTTTTCCAAGAAATACAACAGATTCTGTCTGATTCTCTTCCAGACGGCGAATGGCATATTCCAGATCCAGATAGGACTTGGGACGCAGTGAATCCTTCAGCCATACAAGCCGACAGGAGGGCACTTTCTTTATTTGTATTACATCCAGTTCTGAATTTCTTGCAGTTTTAAGCTGATCTAACCGATGCTCTATTTTCTGTTCAATAATCGCCAGTTCCCGCTGTTTTCTGGCAACCAGCTCCTTTTGCTTCATCAGCTTATCTTCTATTACATCAATATCCCTGTTCTTTAGGAAATCCTCAATCTGATTCAGAGGCATATCCAATGCCCTAAGATAACAGATCGTATTTAAAATCTCAAACTGGCGCACACTATAATAACGATAACCCGTATCCTGATCTATATATTCAGGGGTCAGAAGCCCAGCCTGTTCGTAATGCCGCAGACTCCCGGTACTGATATGGAACATCTTGGCTACATCACCAATCTGAAATAGTTTCTTATCCTCCAATTAGTCTTTCCTCCTTTTCCTTACAATGCAAAAGGCAATGACACATACAATGACGGAGAGCAGTGAACCTCCCGGTGCAGCAAATCCCATCGGATACAGTGTATCAGGATAATACAGTGATGCAAAGTAAGCTCCAGGAATACGCACACAGATAATCGACAGTACATTATGTAAAAATGAAATGCCGGACAAACCATAAGCACAAAAATACCCGCTGAAACTGAAATGAATGCCCGCAAATACGCAATCCCAGATATAGGATCTGAGATACTGATCTCCGAGCACAATGACCGCTTCATCCTTTGTAAAAATTCCTACAATGTCTTTACCTGTAAACTGGGTAATCACCGCTACTACGATACCAAAACCTACCGCTATCATAATCGCATAACGTAAGGTTGCGCTGGCTCTCTCATGCTTGCCTGCACCGATATTCTGCGCAGAAAGGGCTGACACGGTAGAAAGCATGGTAGATGGTACCAGGAACACAATACTGATGAATTTCTCAACAATTCCTACTGCGGCTGCATCATTTAAGCCTCTTCTGTTTGCAATGACAGTAATTACAATAAATGCAATCTGTATGAAGCCGTCTTGCAGTGCAACAGGAATACCTATTCTGAGTATTTGTCCCATGGTTTCCATTTGCGGTTTAAAATACTGTCTTTTCAAGGTGATACCTGTCTTACGTCTGAGAACTACACACAATGCCACAATAACGCTGACTGTCTGTGACAGAGTTGTTCCAATTGCTGCACCAGCCGCCCCTAGATGAAGCCCGCCAATAAACAAATAATCCAATATAATATTCGCAACACAGGCAATTGCTATAAAATACATGGGGCTTTTAGAATCTCCCAGCCCGCGAAAAATGGAACTGATAATATTATATGCCGTAATAAAAGGAATCCCAATAAAGCATATTGTCAGATAAATAATGGTTTCTGAAACAGCCTCCGACGGCGTTGACATCACTGCTACAATTGGCTTTACCAACAGCAGTAAGAGAACTGTCATGACAAGTGACACTCCCATGAACAGAGTAATGGTATTTCCTACCGTTATAGATGCCTGTTCCAGCCTCTTTCCACCAATTGCCTTACCTATAGTCACAGTTGCCCCCATCGCCAGACCAACGATCATAACGGTCAGCATATGCATGACCTGACTTCCTACAGATACTGCCGTAATACGGTCAACACCATTGAATTGTCCAATAATGAACAGATCTGCCATTCCATATAATGTCTGTAGAAAATAGGACAGCAAATATGGCAATGCGAAAAATACAATATTTTTAAGTACACTTCCGGTTGTTAAATCTTTTTCCATTCTTCCTTTACGCCTGCCTTGAACCTCCTGGGCAGACAATACTCCCTTCCGACGTCAATTATAAACTTTACAACGATTGTAAAGTCAATCTTTTATATTTGCCATAAACTATGCATATACTATAACATGGAGGTGATTACATGATAGCCTGGATTTGTTATCTGATTATAAAATGTAGAACTTTCTGCCAAATCTATCCCAAAACAATAGAATACATTAATCTTTTGAAGAAAGGTTTATTGACATCTACAAATTTCAACTTGCAAAAAGCTGTAAGGAACAGATTCCCCTCCATCTCTTCAATCTCATCCAGACTGGTGACTGACTTACAGACAACATAATATGCCATCAGGGCAATGCAGTCATAGGTTCCACCTGCCCCATTATGAAAGTTCTTCCCGCCTCCAAGGTCTGTACGCCAGTCTTTGAGGAAGTCTACATATTGTAGTTGAACCTGCGTCCACACCTCATCCCTCTGTGCAGGCTGATAATGCAGCGTAATTTTATCCTGTATCTGCTTTTTACAGGCTTTTGAATAAAGAACACTTGTCATATCAAATATTCCATAAATTTCTGTGTTGCAGGTGTTAAGCGGTTCCGGTTCTTCATTGCCAGGCAGATATCCCTGTAGTATGGTATTTCCAGTGATCTGATTTCAATTTTGTATGGTATTCTCTGCAAGATCATATCCGGTAAAATACCGATTCCCAAGCCTCTCTCTACCATTGACATGACTGCATAGTCCTCCCAGGTAGTAAAGCGTATCTGTGGATGCACATTATACATTTCCAGCAATTCAGATACTTCTGTTTTACCACCGTGTTCCAACAGTAAAAAAGGCTGGTTCTCCAACTCTTTAATATCTACTCTTTCTTTTTGCGCAAGTGGATGACCGACAGGCAGTACTACTTTGTATTCGTCTTTCTTTAACAAAACAGTGTCTAAATTCGTGTTGGAAGAAAGCCCCAGAAATCCACAATCCACACGTCCTTCCTCAATCCAGTGCTCTATCTCCGCATAATCGCCCATCAGCATTTCATACTCTATTCCAGGATAATCCTTCTGAAATTCAGCAAATATATCGGGAAGCCAGTTAATTGCCACACTTGCAAATGTACCAATCCTGACAACTCCAGTCTGTACGCCGTTAAGCTGATTCACGAAATCTTCCAGCTCCTGAAAATCATTCATAATCGTTCTCACCTTGGGAAGTATCTGCTCTCCAGAAGATGTAAGACAGATTCCATTTCTTCCACGCTCTAAAAGTGTAATGTTCCATTCCTTTTCCAGATCTGCAATCATTTTGCTGATAGAGGACTGTGCATAATTCAAGTCCTCTGCCGCTTTGGTAAAGCTTCCCTTTTCAACTGTTTTTACAAAAGCCAGATATTTTAACAAATTATTATCCATAGTTTCATTCCATTTTTCGATATATTGAATCATTATTATTCGCTTTTTACATTGTAAATAATTATGTACAATAATTCAAGTCACAGAAAGGACTGAAAATGAATATGAATATGCTTCAAGGATCATTAACGAACAAAATACTCTTATTTACACTTCCCATTGCGTTAAGCAGCATGCTTCAACAACTGTTCAATGCTGCTGACATTTCCATCGTTGGCTATTTCGGCAATGCCGACGCTCTGGCTGCGGTGGGAACAAATGGCGAGATCATTGCCCTGATCGTTACATTATCTTCGGGTTTGGCAATTGGTGCTAACGTACTGATAGCCAGTCGGATTGGTCAGAAGAAGCTGGGTGAAATATCTCAGATCGTACATACTGCTATAGCTCTTGCAGGAATTATCGGTATTGTGGGACTACTGATAGGACAGGGTATAACCAATCCTCTGCTCCGGCTTATACAGACACCCGATACTATCCTGTTTTATGCTGAAACTTATCTGCGGATTTACCTGCTCGGATATCCATTTCTACTATTATACGATTTTGGTGCTGCTATTCTCCGGGCGCACGGCAACAGCAGATATCCTTTTATTGCACTGGTCATTGCAGGAATTGCTAATGTATTGCTTAATCTGTTTTTTGTTGTCGTATTTCATCTTGGGGTTGCGGGTGTTGCGATTGCAACAGATATGTCTACAATTCTTTCAGCAGTGCTGGTTCTCTATCGTCTGCAAAAGGAGATTCCCGATTTGCATTTATCGTGGAGAGAACTGCACATCCATTCTCAATATATGATGCAGATTTTAAAGACAGGGGTTCCCTCTGCCATTCAGGGTGCAGTATTTTGTTTCGCCAATATATTCGTACAGGCTTCTGTAAACGGCTTCGGAGCAGTCACCATTGCAGGCAGCACGATTGCCATGAATTTTGAATACTTTGCTTATTATGTGATCACTGCTTTCGGGCAGACTGCCACGACCTTTACCAGTCAGAATTATGCAGCCAATCAGAGAAAAAGGTGTAAAAAGATACTCTGGTTATGCGTTCTTTTCTCAACCATATTCAGCGCCATGATTATTGCGCCAATCGTGATATTCCGCAGTCATTTTTCGGGGCTGTTTTCTACAGAACCTTCTGTTATTGAAAGTGCCGGTATTCGTATCATGTGTATCCTGCTTTTTGAGCCGATATGCAGCCTGTATGAAATCCCCTCAGGCGTACTAAGGGGCACTGGTCGCTCTTTATTGCCTGCAATCATTACGATAATTGGAACCTGTGCCTTGCGCATAATCTGGATCTGTACTGTGTTCAGACAATATCATGCACTGCCAGTCCTGTATGCTGCGTTTCCTATTTCGTGGGTCATAACTATCGTGTTGATTACTGCCAGTTTCATAATCGTCAGACCATTACGTGAATTATAAAAAGTCAATATCTGTATCATATAAATCAATACCAGAGTACCCTTTCCTGCCACTTTCTACTATACTGTGTGTTGCTTTAGAGAATTGTACTCTCCGGGATTGCAGCCGAATTGTTTTCGAAAGGCACGGGCAAAGCGACTCGCATTGCTGAAACCTGTCATGGCTGCAATCTGAATCATGGAATACTGACCACTCTGCACCAAGGAAAGACTCTGATTGATGCGATACTCTTCAAGATAGCCGGTGATTGTCTTGCCTGTCATCTTTTTAAAAAGACGACAGCATACTTCTCTCGACAGATGGACCTGATCTGCGATTTCCTGAAGAGATACTATAGATTCAAAATGTGTATTAAGATAGCCTAACATCTGTTCCAATCGCTCCAGATCCAGATGATTAGCAGGAACAAAGGTAGTAAGCTCCTTCTGATGGGCACACAGAATCCCGGCAAATGCTTCACACAAAAGTCCCTTGATCTGTAGTTCATAACAATAGGATTTCTGGTCAAACGCCTTTTCTACGCAGTTTAATTTGTCAATGATTTCCTTATCACATATTTCAGTACCTGATAATTCAATACAGGGAATTGCAGAATTCTGTAGAAAAGGGCGAAAACAATTACGTTCCACATCGCTTCCAAAATCTCCGTAAAGGAAATTAGGTCTGACAATAATCGTAGTACATTGAGCAGGCTTGTTATCTGGAGATTGGCAGCTATGCGGCACATTTTGATTGATAAGAAGTGCATTTCCCGGTTTGACAATATAACTTTTCTGGTAGATTTGAAAGACCATTTCACCGACTCTTGGAATGCTGATTTCCAGATCATTATGCCAGTGGATTGGAATACTTTTTCCTTCAAAAGTCCACAAATCATCATGGTTGACTGTCATGGGGAAACTGTCTGTTCCATGTTCCGTAAGCTCTCTTTTCGTATCATCTACCAGAATTTTTCTCATAGCCATTGTACAATTCTCCTGCTTTTTATAAGTAATTCTATTATATCCACTGGATAATCGCAGTGCAATAAGGAGGCTTCTATGTCTAAAACAAAAGAAATGGATCTGACGACTGGTAATCCATTCTGGTCATTATTAAAATTTGCAATTCCTGTTATTCTGGGTAACCTGTTTCAGCTCTTTTATACATTGGCTGACTCGGTGATTGTCGGCAAAACCCTGGGAGCAAATGCGCTTGCCGCTGTGGGTGCAACCAGCATTATTATTTATTTTGTCTTTTGTTTTATCAATGGTTTTACTGGCGGATTCGGTATCTGCCTTGGTCAACGCTGCGGTGCGAAAGATGAAAAAGGCATGAGAAAAAGTGTAGCTGTTTCTACTTTATTAAGTCTCATATTTACCATTGTACTGACTTTCATTTGCTGTCTGCTTTCCCACAAATTCTTACAATGGATGAAAATTCCTTCCGATATCTCAGAGCAGGCATATGAATACATGTTCATTGTACTTCTTGGAACAGGTGCTACTGTTTTTTACAATATGATCTCCAATATGCTACGCGCATTGGGAGACAGCAGAACACCCTTATACTTTCTGGTATTTTCCTCTATTTTGAACATATTCTTGGATATCCTTTTTATTATTCCTTGTAAAATGGGCATTTCAGGTGCGGCATGGGCTACTATTTTATCACAGTTTCTCTCTGCTTTGCTTAGTCTGTGGGTTGGTCTTCGCAAATTTCAGGTGCTACATTTGCGCAAAGAGGATTTCCAGAATCTGAGAGAATCCATAGTTCTTCACCTGAAGACAGGCTTTCCTATGGGATTCCAAATGTCAGTCATGTGTATCGGACAGCTTGCCATGCAGACAGTGGTAAATTCAATGGGAACAGCTGCAGTTGCCGGCTATACAGCTGCTTCCAAGGCTGACCAGCTCTCAGTTCTCGTAAATAATGCAATGATGACCGCCATTTCCAACTATGTCGCACAGAATTTTGGCGCAGGTAAAAAAGACAGGATTCAATCAGGCGTACGTGCGAGCCTTATTCAGACAGAAACCTTTAATCTTCTCATGTGTGTGGGAATCCTTCTGCTTCGACACCCTATTGTACGCCTGTTCCTTTCCAATCCAACTACAGAGATCTATTACTACTCTGATAAATATTTGACAATCGTTGCACCCTTTTACTTTATTCTGGGTCTGTTGGCTGTTTACCGTACTTCCATTCAAAGTATGCAGAATGGTCGTGCTCCTTTTGCAGCCTGCATCATCGAACTTATTATGCGAATCGCAGCAACTGTCGGACTCTCTGGAGTGCTTGGTTACTTATCCGTGTGTATCGCCAGCCCACTTGCCTGGTTTGGAGCATGTGCATTATTAATTCCATGCTACTATAAAATGATGAAAGAGACAGACCGGTCAAATATCCAATGACCGGTCTGTCTCTTATTGCGCTTCTGTCACATCATCCAGACTGTACTCTGATTCATCTATACTCTTCTGAATCTCTGCATCAATCACAAATGATTCGTTACGGACATCCGCTAAATATCCGGCAAGTACATACACTCTTGCGCGAGTCAGTTCTTCAGCAGCTGAATTTTCCAATTGCGGCTGCAGGCTTCCTCCATAGCCTTCCATACCGGCAGCTTTTACACTTTCTTCTTTTCTCTTGATCCATTCGCGCTGTTCTTCCAGCACCTTTGCCTTGGTATCTGCATCCAGTTCGTTACTTAATCTGTCCCACAGGGAATTAAGTTCATTATCCCATAACTGATACCATTCTCCGGTAGTCTGGTTCATTTCCTGTTGATTCATACTGCCCCAGTCGGCATTTTCAAATTCATTGGATTTTTCCTCTATTTTAGCTATTTCATCCTGAATACTCTCTGTTTCACTTACTTCATTCGTTTCTGTTTCACTCTCTGTAAAATAAGTACTTTCTTCCGATTGCTGTTGTTCATCAGCGGAAGACAATGCTGTTTCTTCCTTCAAATTACCACATCCACCGCAAAGTGAAACTGTTAATACGCATAATAATACGATTCCTGTCTTTTTCATACAAAACTCCCTGTCAATCCTTAATTACTCTTCGTCCACCTTTATAATAACTGTTATAAGATATCCTTCTGCTCTCTCCAGTTCATCCAGTCCCTGATATACCTGCTCATTCTCCATTCCACAGTTTGCAACGCCATATGCTCTAAGCCTGCGTCCCTTCTCCTGTTGCTCCCGCAGCCCTGCAAGCAGCTCCCTCAGATGCCTGCCTGACTTCATATATATGCAGGTTCCACTGTATTTTAAAGCTTCCTCTACATCATAAGAAGCAGGAATGATATGTATTTCCTCATTCTTCTCTCCGAGTGAAATTCCAAGCCTGCAGGCAGATGCACAAAAAGAAGGGACTCCACTGATCATAACCGCCTGAAAACCTGCCTTAACAGCGCGATGATGCATATACAAATATGTCGAATACACACTTGGATCTCCTATCGTCAACATTCCAACACATTTGCCCTTGCGCATGTAATCCTCTATCTCATGATAATTCTTCTCATGCGCCAGTTCCAGCTCTTTTTCATCCTGAATCATTGGAAAAGGCATGCACAACAGAATTTTCTCTTCTATTTCAGGACACACTTCATATGCAATTTTATACGCATAACATGCTTCCTTTGACGCCGCTGGAAGTATAATCACATCACAGCTGCGAATGATCCGCAATGCTTTAATCGTCATAAGCTCCGGCTCTCCCGGTCCTACCCCGATTCCATACAAGATTCCATTTTTATCTATCATATCTGTTTATCCCTGCGTCTCCTTTTTATTTATTCAGTAGTTACTATTTTTTTAATTTATCATACAATACTATCTCTTTACCAGTACATAAGTCCTTTTTCTTTTTATAAAGCATAGTCCATGAAGATTGGTTTTTAGTATAGTCTTTTCTTTCTTCCGGGAAAAAGGAGCGGCAGAAATAGTGTTCTTCAAATTCCTGTGATAAGAACAAATACAGATTTCTATCTTCCATATTATTTTTCATTAGATAATCAGCATCTATCATAGAATAAATATTTTCTTTACGATTATATTTGAAAACGGTATCATTACTATCCAGTAATTTTTCCAACAATGGTAAAAAATTTATACGTTCTTTTATTTTTTTATAAAAATCTGATGATTCAAGTTGTTCTACCGTAATCGTCCCTTCTATTATTTCATCAAATATCTTTCCTCTGTCTCGATTTAACTCAGGTCGATCAATCAAATATTGTAATCCCATTAAATGAAAGCAGTCTTTTTTATCAAAAGTAATCTTTAGTGTTACAGCTACTCCTTTTCTTCCTAATACAATCTCATATTCAGTATTCAAAAGTGGACGAAATGCATATACACAATCCTTAATATTTCGCATAATATTATTTTCTCCTAAAAAGAAAAGCTCTGCCAATAACAGCAGAGCTTTCGACATTTTCTTTCAAAACCTATGGTTTCTAGCCAGATTGTGGTAAATGTCCAACCCGTATAAAGCTCATAAGGCACTGCCCTCTGGCACAACACCTTACTTCTACGCTTGGCAGACACTCAAGTTGCCTGTCTTTAATATTATATTACCCATTTATTGATAATATGTCAATCCCAAATTTCCGATATGATCGCACCCTGTCCAGCCCGTGCTATACTCTGACACCCTTATTTTTCGTGACAAGATAAAAGGTAACATTCGCCGCCGCATCCATAATCGGAACGCATACCCGATTGGGGTAGGCGCTCTCCCGGTCTGAAATGTAATCTGTCGTGAAGCAGGGAAGCGAAGATGCCTTGACCAGTTCATCAAACACGGATGTGTCTGTCTGTACCAGGAACTTTGAAGCAGGCATTTTCTCGCGGCAGAGTGTATCCCAGAACCCCAGCTCTGAACGCAAGAGGAAGTTAAAGCCGTTAAGCTCCTCAAAGTACAATTCTTTATGCCCCGCTAACTCATGTCCTATAGGAACACAGACAAATAAGTGCTCCTTCATGTATTCTCTCACATCCCACTTCTCCATAGCAACCGGAAAAGACAAAATCCCCATATCGCAGACCTCCTGTTCCAGATACTGCATCACCTCTTCATTCTGGCAAATCGCAGATGATATCGTATTCCCAGGGAACTCTGAACCCAGTTCTTTTACCAGTTCCCACATAGGCGCCGGTGCGCAGGATTTCACCACAATCGTCTTCTGCCTTTCCTCATAAGCCCTGACCTGCGAAACCATCTGGTCTGCTTCCTGTAGAAGCTTTCTTGCATACTCTACCGCTACCTGCCCTGTTTCATTTAATTCAATCCTGTTTTTACTCCGATAAAACAGTGTCACACCAAAACATTCCTCCAGATTTTTCATGGAGCGAGTGATAGATGGTGTTGATATATGAAACTCCTCTGCCACTTTTGATAATGTACCCGCATCCTCAAAAGCAACCAATTGCTTTAATTCTTCCAGATTCAGCATATTTTTCTACTCCTTTCAGTTTTCATTTTCTGAAAAGTGGATTTCTATATTGATAGTGTACTTCCTTTCAAATCCAATGTAAAGTAATGGTTAGAAAGAGTATTTATATTTCAGAAAATGGAGGTAATGATTATGGAATATGTAACATTGAACAATGGAATCAAAATGCCAAAATTAGGCTATGGCGTATATCAGACACCGCCAGAAGATACGAAGCGCTGCGTATTAGATGCAATTGAGATAGGCTACAGAAGCATTGATACAGCTCAGGCTTATTTTAACGAAGAGGGTGTAGGTGCTGCCCTGGTTGAATGCGGACTTCCAAGAGAAGAATTCTTCCTTACCACCAAAGTCTGGATCACAAATGCCGGTTATGACAGTGCCAAGGCTTCCATTCAGGAGTCTATGGAGAAGCTTCGTACAGATTATCTGGATCTGTTACTGATTCATCAGCCATTTGGTGATTATTACGGAACATATCGTGCTATGGAGGAATTATACCAGGCAGGCAAAATACGCGCTATTGGTGTCTCCAACTTTGGTCCTGACCGCTATCTGGATATTCAGCACTTTGCCAAGGTAAAACCTGCTGTCAACCAGATTGAGACTCACGTATTCCAACAGCAGAAGGTAGCAAAAGAATATTTACAGAAATACGGCTGTCAGATAGAATCCTGGGGACCATTTGCAGAAGGCAGAAAGGATATGTTCACTAATCCTGTTCTGACACAAATCGGTTCAAAATACGGCAAGACCGCTGCGCAGACTGCCCTTCGCTTCCTGCTCCAGAGTGATGTAGTCATCATTCCAAAGTCTGTTCATAAGGATCGTATGCAACAGAATTTTGACCTTTTCGATTTCACACTGACACCGGAAGATATGGCTGCTATTGAAGCCTTAGATGGTGGCGAAAGCCTCTTCTTCTCCCACTACGACCCCAAGACAGTTGAGTGGTTCATGTCCATTCTGTAAAAAGTCAAAGCTGCTCTCTGGCATCACAGCCAAAGAGCAGCTTTTATATTATAATTATATATTATCCTTTATCTTTCATCAAAAACGCAGAATTCACAATAACAAATACAGAACCTGCATTATGTACGAGCGCACCAATTACCGGATTCAAAATGCCTGTCATCGCCAGTATGATCGCTATGAAATTAAGCAGCATGGAAAATGACAGATTGAATTTAATCTTTGTCATCATCCTGTGTGACAGGGAGAACAGGTGTGGAAGCTCTCTGACTTCATCATCCACAAGTGCTATATCAGCCGCATCTACGGCAATATCGCTTCCGACTCCTCCCATTGCGATTCCAACAGCAGCGATTTTAAGCGCAGGCGCATCATTGACTCCGTCCCCAATCATGCAGACAAGCTCATGATTCTTCTGATAAGTATCAATAATTTCCAGCTTATCTTCCGGCAGACAGTTCGCATGAACATCTGTAATGCCAACCTCTCCCGCTATCTGGTTTGCAGCCTCTTTATTATCCCCTGTGATCAGAACCGGCACAATACCGATTTCTCCCAATCTCTTTATCATCTGTGCGCTTTCAGCACGCAGAGAATCCGATAATGCAACAATTCCTGATAATGTTCCATCCACTGCGATATAAATGATACTTGTGCCTTTTTCTATTTGTTTTTGTACGATATCTTTCACCTTTTCAGGAACTTGTATCTTCTCACTTACCATAAGTTTTTTATTTCCTGCACAGACGACTTTTCCGTTTATATCTGCTTTTACACCCTGACCGGGAACCATGGTAAAGTCTCCTGTTTCTGCGATTTCTTTTCCAATATCACTCTTAAAGCATCTGATAATAGCTTTTCCAAGAGGATGTTCTGACTTCTTCTCCGCGCTGGCTGCCAACACATAGATTTCCTCATCCGAATAAGTATCTACAACGGACTGCACCAGCACCACCTTGGGAACTCCGACTGTAAGTGTGCCTGTCTTATCAAAAGTCACCCTTTTCACCTTGGCAAGTCTCTCCAGGGCATCTCCCTCTTTGACCAGAAATCCGTGCTTCGTAGCATTTCCTATAGCAGCCATAATTGCTGTAGGTGTAGCCAGAACCAGCGAACATGGACAGAATACTACCAGTATCGTAACGGCTCTTATTGGCTCTCTGGTTATGAACCAGGTAAGTATCGCAGCCGTAAGTGCAGTTACTACGATCCAGGTTGCCCATCTGTCAGCCAGTCCTACAATTTTGGCTTTGCCTGCATCTGCTGACTGGACAAGCCGAATCATCCTCTGGATGGAAGAATCTTCTCCGACCTTAGTCGCCTTCATCTCAAATGCACCGAACTGATTGACTGTACCGGATGAGACTTCATCTCCTGCTCCTTTATCAACAGGAAGGGATTCTCCGGTCATGACTGCCTGATTAATAGAAGTCTGTCCAGATATGATAACACCGTCTACAGGGATTGTCTCTCCCGGAAGCACACGAAGCAATGCTCCTATCTTCACCTGTTCGGCAGGTATGATTGTTTCTTTTTCACCCTCTATCACTCTGGCAGTCTGAGGAGTCAGTTTGACCAGCTTCTCGATACCAGCCTGTGCTCTTGCCACTGTCAAATCTTCCAGTAAAGCTCCCAGCTGCATGATGAATGCCACCTCTCCGGCTGCGAAATCCTCATGAATACAGATAGAAGCGATTAACGCAAGGGAAACCAGTACATCTGCCTTGATATCAAAAGCAGTGACCAGACCTATGATTGCTTCCAGAATAATCGGTACTCCACACAGAATAATGGCTACCCAGGCAATATCAAACGGTATCCCGGGAATCACTTTCAATATACTGAGCAACAATGCCATTCCCGAAATTACAAGCAATGTGACATCCTTTTTGATGCCTCCCCACTCCAGCAATTCTTCTAATTTCTTCATAATGTAATGTCCTTTCCATACCCATAGGGGTATGGATATACTATACCCCTATGGGTATCACATGTCAATAAAAAAAACAGCACAACGCTGTTTTTCATATTTTACATTATTGCATATTGGCAAATCGTTCAATTGCCTTGGTGAAGTTCTTGATTTCTTCCTCGTCACCGCTTTCTATGGCATCTTTAATGCAATGATTAATGTGTCCCTCCAGAACAACCTGTCCACATTTATTCAATGCTGATTTCGCTGCATTTAACTGCGACAGAATATCCTCACATGGAATATCTTCATCTACCATGCGGTCAATTGCCTGTACCTGTCCAATTATTTTTTTCAATCTCCTGTGGAGATTCTCAGAATCCATACACTTTTTCATATTAATAACCATGCCTTTCTGTAACCTGCTAACTTTCAGGTACAAAGTTATTTAACTCTTCTATAAACTTGCTGACTGCAAGGGAATAGGGAATATTTCTTCTCCATGCAATTACAGTGCTTGATTGTATCTCCGGGGACAGCCTTTTTTGAACAATCATCTGCTTATCCCAATATCTTGCTGCACCTTCAATGGATACAGGATATCCAAGTCCATGCATTGCCATAATGCCTGCATTCGTGCCAAGATTACTGGTAAATGCAACATGAATCCTGCCAAAATCCTTGCCAAACCAGTTTGCCAGCTCACTCTGCACTGTTAAGCGCTCAGGCAGAATAAGCGGAAGCTCCATCAGGTCATCCTTTGTAATGGCATCTTTCTTCGCCAAAGGATCATCCGCTCTCATGGTTACGACCCAGTGATCACTGTTCTGTATTCTGATATAATCCAGATTCTGTGTATTGACCGGCTCCAGAAATAATCCAATATCAACCAGTCCTTTATTCATCATCTCATATATGGTGTCTGCGGTTCCTGTATGCAGTGCAAATTGGACCATCGGATATCTGTCCCGGTATCTGCCACATATCTGCGCAAGCGTCTCTATTGCCATGAACTCACCACAGCCTATCGTGATCCTGCCTTCTACCAGATTCTCATTCCCTTTGAATTCACTTACTATCTTATCTTCAAGGTCAACCAGCTCCAATGCACGTCTTTTTAGCAAAAGCCCCTCATTCGTAAGCGTAATGCTGTGTTTTCCACGGATAAAGAGCTTCGCCCCCAGCTCGTCTTCCAGTGCGGCAAGCTGTCTTGAGAGAGTAGGCTGCGTAATATTCAGTTGTTGTGCCGCTTTCGTAAAGCTTTGTTCTTTTGCCACAGTCAGAAAATAACGAAGCACTCTTAACTCCATCTTTACTCGTGTCTTCTTAGTGCGGACACGTGTCCCCCCCCCCGCGTACTTGAATTCATAACACTTCTCAATGCCCTCTCCAGCATAAATATCTGAAGCGGCTTAGAGACATGTGCATCCATTCCTGCATTCAGACAATCCTGCACATCCGAGCTGAACGCATTCGCAGTCATTGCTATAATGGGAATCTCCTTTCCCAGTGGATTGCTGCCCTTTCGGATCGCCCTGGTAGCATCCAGACCATTCATGTTAGGCATCTGTACATCCATTAAAATAGCATCATATTCCCCTGGTTTTACATCTGCAAAAGCCTTCACCAGCTCTGCGCCATCAGGGTATATCGTACATGTGGCATGATTCATGTCCAGTATGGCTTCCAGAATTTCTGCATTCAGTGTATTATCCTCTGCACAGAGGAAGCGCATTCCCTTTAATGCGAAACTATCCTCTTTTTGTGTCAGAACAGTATCATCATGTACCTGCTCCTGTTTCACATAATCACAGCAGAATATCAGAACAGTGTCCTTGGCTGACCCGCGCAATAGCTTCACGGTATCTGGCAGTGTCCGATCATGCAAATGTCCTGCCAGTATAATCACATCCATTTTTTTCCTGTCTACAAACATCATAGCATCAGCTTCTGTTGCTGCAACATGGAAGTCAATACTGGTTTCCAAAAAGGCTGCGCTCATATTTTTGATCAACGCATTCTCTTCCGAGATCAGCAATACACTTTTAGCGTTGATCTCCTGTTCTATTCCCTGGTCAATTGCCAGAGTCAATACCACATCAAAGGTCGTACCTTTTCCGGGTTCACTTTGTACCTGAATGCTGCCGCCCATCAGATCAACGATATTTTTGGTAATCGCCATGCCAAGTCCCGTGCCCTGCACTTTATTCGTCGTCGAATTCTCCGCACGGGTAAAAGGCTCAAACACATGGGCCATGAATTCAGGTGACATGCCATAACCGGTATCTGTCACTGTAATGCGAATCGCTGCATAGCCCTCGTATGTACAGGGATCTTCTTTCAGATCCAGTGAAACAGTTCCACCATAAGGGGTATATTTGACTGCATTGGACAACAGATTAATAAAAATCTGCCGCAGACGTACCGAATCTCCTATCAGGTATTCATGTCTGATCTCATGAACCCGGATAATGAATTTCTGTCCGCGATCCTCTGCCTGTGGACGGATAACACTGTCCACCTGCGCCACCTGTTCTGCAAGATTTACAGCTTCATTGTTAAGGGAAACATCGCTGGATTCAATCTTGCTCATATCCAGCACATCATTGATAAGCCCTAAAAGATGCTGACTGGATTTCTGTATTTTATGAATATAAGTGTCCAGTTTATCAGGATCTCCCTTGTCGTGCTCCATCAGACTTGCAATACCCACAATGGCATTCATGGGAGTTCGTATATCATGGCTCATATTGGACAGGAAATCACTCTTCGCCTTATTGGCATTTTCAGCCTCCTGTGTCGCCCGTTTTGCCAGTTCCACAGCATCAGACAATTCTCTGTTCATCTTCTCCAGATGCTCATTATTGGTTCGTTCTATCTCCAGCGCTGTCTTTTGCTGTGATTTCATAAGCATAATAATCGCTATCACACAGAGTACAAGTACGATTCCTGCAAATATCAATACAAGACGTATTGTCATATTTACCAGATGTACTGTATTGGCAGCCACATATTCAGACGGTACAAGAAACAGCAATGTCCATGCTGCATTATCCATATGATAGAGCGCATAGTAAATCTCTTCATCATCAAGCAATGCATTAGAATAGGCAATATTGTTTTCTTCCAGCTCCTGCCTTGCCAGGCTGAAGGTGCTTCCATGCAGATACTTCAGCTTATTAAGTTCGTGATAGACATTCACTCCCTTAATAATATCATCACCACTGCTACTGAACAGCTTGAATCCATCAGAATTAATAACATATACCTTGTTATTGCCATTATACGCAGTACAGTTAAAATAAGGATTCAATTCTTCCATATTCTGTGCAATTCCAAAATATTTTATCTCAATCTTATGATTACCGTTTCTGATTATTGCAGATTCATCAAGCTGTTGTAAAAATACCATACGCGTTTCATCCGAAATCATGGAACTGGATACAAAACTGATACGTTCCGGTAATGCTTTCAGGTAATCCCTCTGTGATAAAAGTCCCTGTTGTCCGTCCTGTGTATAATATATTCCCTCTGTATCTACAGCTACAACACTGCATTGAATAGAATCAAAATCGCCAAGATAAAACTGGTCTTTCATGAAGCTGATTAACTCATCCATTGTCTGCGGAGCATCCAGCTCTAATGCACGGCATTGCTCAGAAGCCGTATGCCACTGGTTGCTTGCCACGTCCTCCAGCCCGGAGAAGAGCTGTGTTGTCACTTCTCTCATTTGGCTTAGACGCTCGGCATAGAGTGTTTTATCTATGAAAGTTCCATATAGTCTGACAAATACAAGCGCACCGCCAATCACAATGGTAATTACTGCAAGCAGTCCCCATATAATCTGTCTGTAGTCCTTATCCTTCAGCTTCATAATGACCCTTTCTTTTTCAGGCTGTTACCCTGGAATACTTCGGTTAGTTGCTAGATTGTAAGCAGGTTTCTGATTGCTTCCATATAGATCTGAACTGCTTCTTCCATTCCTGATACAAGAATATATTCGTCAGCACTGTGAATACGGTAATCAACTCCCAGTTTCTCCGGTCCGAATGCAATGATATTCTTCAATGATTTGGCATAGGTTCCACCACCTATTACCATAGGTTCATTTTCTGTATCGCCTGTTACATCTACATATGCCTTATACAGAGCTTCTACAAGTGGAGATTGTCTTGGGAAGAACAATGGATCACCGATCTCAATGATCTCGATTCGTCCATTCTCATCTTCCAGTCTGCCTTCACACATCTTACGAACCTGTTGTGCCTTTAATGTAACCGGTACTCTAATATCAATTGTGCAGGAGATCACTCCATCCTCAGTCTTGACAATTCCATTACAGAATGTCAGATCACCATACTCATCTTCAAATTTCAGACCAATTCCTGAACCATCGCAGGCTGTTCCAAGATGAGAATTATAGAATTTGACAAAATCATCTTCAAAACCAGCCTTTTCAAGGCATTCAAAGGTTACACCTGCGGCATTGACTCCAAGAGTCGGTGTACTTGCATGTGCCGGTATACCCTTTGCATAGATACTGATCTGACCGTTTTCCTCTGTTACCTTATATTCTTTCAGTCCAGCCTGGGAGAGTGCTTCTTCCAGCTTGTCCTCCATTCCTGCTGATGCCGGGATTACTGTGGTACAGGTGTCACATACGGCATTGGATACAAAACCGCCATTCATGGAAATAATCTTCGTATTCTTTGAATATGCCATCATGGACATATGTCCTTTTTCTCCATGAATACAGGGGAAATTGGCATCCGGGGTAAATCCACAGGAAAGTTCCTCTGCTACTTCATTATAGTGTTCCATACACTTGGAACCTGTCTCTTCATTACATCCCATGATAAGACGTACTCTTTTGTTAAGCTTAACGCCAGAATCACGCAGAAGCTTCATGGCATACAGTGCTTCCAGAACCGGGCCTTTATCATCCGTTGTACCACGACCATAGACATAATCACCCTCGCGGGTCAGTTTAAAAGGATCATGTGTCCAGTCGCCGCCTACAGGCACAATATCCAGATGTCCGGCGATACCCACGATTTCCTCGCCCTCTCCCATTTCCGCATAGCCACAGTAATTATCCAGATTCACAGTATGGAAACCAAGCTCCTGTGCTATTTTAAGTCCTTCGCTGAGAGCCTTGGCAGGTCCTTCACCAAAAGGCATTCCTTCTGCGGGAGTACCAAGCTGTGAATCAATCGCAACCAATCTTCCAAGATTTGTTATCATTTCATCTGATAATGCATGAATTTCTTCTTTTATACTCATAATTTCCTCCAAATTATATAAATCTGCTTACAGTATAGCACAAAATCTATCTCGTTAAATCTTTTACCCATTTATATTTTCTAAAATGGAGCAAAACCCAGGGAATCTTGCCTACTTCATCAATGCATGTGCAGGCATAGACTACCACTACCGGCCAGTGCAGTACATAGGTTCCGATTGCAGCCAGTGGAATCGCCAGACACCACATGCAGACCGCCAGACTGTACATATCAAACATAGTATCTCCACCCGCTCCAAAAATACCATTGATCGTAACATCATTAATAGAACGCCCAATCATATAAAAGGCAATCACACCAAACATTCCTTTCAGATACGTGGCTGCCTGAGGCGTCAATTTCACAAAATGCAGAATAATCGGTGCAGAAACGCCCATCAGCAGAGACATTACAAAACCACATGCAATGGAAATCTTCAATAATCGAATACCATATGCCTTACCACGTTCCAGATTACCGGCTCCAAGCTCATTACCGATCATAATTCCTGCAGCACTGGAGATTCCCGCACTGAAACAGCATATAATGTCACGGACAACTGCCGCAACAGAATTGGCTGCCGCCGCATCGGTTCCCAGATGTCCCATAAAGGAAGAATAGGAGGTAAATCCTATTCCCCAGAAAAGACACGCTCCAAGAAGTGGCAGGGCACACTTGCAAAAATCCTGTGCAAGCTGCTTATTTCTCTTAAAAAGCCGCCCTATGTATGGATGTATATATCCTGGTCTGTATGATGCAATGACTGATACAGTCAATTCTATAATTCTGGATATCAGTGTTGCTATGGCTGCTCCACGCACATTCAGCGCAGGCATTCCAAAGCCCCCAAATATCAGCACTGCATTGAGCACAATATTGATACATACTGTGGCAGAACTGATGATTGCTGTAGTTCTGGCGTGTTCACTTGTCTTCATAATAACAAGATAACACTGTGAAATTCCCGTCAGAAGATAAGAGAATCCCGCTATACGCAGATAACTTACACCATACTCTATCAATACTGTTTCATTGGTAAATATCAGCATCAGCTTATCCGGGATGAACATGCATGCACAGAAGAATAAAACAGAGACCAGTCCACATAATCTTAATGCCATGCAGAATATATCATCCAGTGTAGTAATATCGCCTTTTCCCCAATATTGCGCTCCAAGAATTCCAAGGCTGGCTGTTGCCGCAGAAAGAAACATATTCTGTATAAACTGAATCTGCGTTGCAAGAGAGACCGCTGACATATAATTCTGATCCAGTCCGCCAAGCATAAAGGCATCTGCTACTGCCACCAGCGCCAGCATAAGATTCTGAAGCAGAATAGGAATCATCAGACTCCATAATTTTGAATAAAAAGCATGATCTTTTTCTTTGGTCATAGTCTAATACTCCACCCTGTATTTATTTGATATGAAATCTTCTCTTTAATTCCATTCTGGCGCGTCGTCCTCCAATGATGATCGTTCCCAGGAACAAAAGCACAGAGAAATCCAGTGCGATAACAATAGCCAAAGGATGTGTAATAATATCCAGCGCTCTCAAAAGGATTCCAGCCAGACTTACCAGAATCATAAACAGCTCCGGCATGACATAGCTCTGCCAGTTTCGCTTGTTAATAAAAATCAGAAGCAGAATACCTACATCTACTGCAATAACTGCCGAAGGGAATACGTAATTAATAGACCATCCATTGAAGCCGCGTATATAATCCAGTGCAACCATGATCGCAACTGCAAGAAATGCCAGAACAATGATTTTTGCCCTGTGACCGCTCTTTCCTATGACTGCAAAACGCAGCACCATATAAATATAGAATAGAAACAGTGCTGGAATCAGTACAGTCAGATAACTGATTTTCGCAAAGAATGCCAGCGTAAACAGAATCAGTTCAATGGTAATGGCAAGAAAGCTGTAGACTCTTAATATCATGGTAAAAGCCCTTGCCTTCTGATGAATCTGCGGATACATAGCCTCCAGATCCTCTGATTTCTCCAGTACAGAATTACACAAAGGGCATCGCTCTGTCGGTTCTAATATTTCAATATTACATTGTTTGCATCTACTCATATTTCTATCCCTCTTACAATCCACTGTTACTGTCTAACTGTACTTCGATACCGTCAGCCGCAATCTTACGGAAAAAGACCTTCTGAATGCCGGTGTCCTGCAAATCATAGCTGAATGTAAATACCAGAGTATCTCCATAAGAACAGATTGTTCCCTTGATATGCTGTCCTTTTGACATTGCAAGGAACGCGTGGAACATTTCTATATAAGGCTTATATACATCCTCCACCCCGATATTACCAATGTTGGTTATGGTAGTCGTATTAGCCAGCGCAGATTGGGTATACACAATCTTCATAGCCAGATTTTTGAGAAAAAGCGGTGCGATTCTTGCAATCCATACTTTCTCATTGGATACATTATAAGAGAAAAGCTTCTCCAGATTTTCCTTATTGATCTGTGCTTTCAGACTCTCATGCACAGTCTGCAATATTTCTTCAAATGTGTAATCTTCCTTGGTAGGATGGAACTCTGCCGATACCATTACGAAGAAATTCTTCGTAGTGTTGGAAGCAAAATACGGACGTAAGTTTACAGGAACTGCTACACGGATTGGTTTAGCCGAAGGCATTCCCTTGAGACATTCCTGATATACACTGTATACAAACACACCAACAAGATACTCATTGATGCTGACGCCATATTTGTGGCATACTTCCTTTAACGCAGGAATCTTCATGTATCCATGCATTACGCCAAACTCACCCGGAAGAAGCTTCTCTCCCTTAACAAGATATGCTTTCTGTGTCTGATATGGCTTGGATGAGCTTTTCCTGTAGTTTTTGATAAAGCTGTCCTCACGGTTCAGGGATGTGCCACAGTTCAGGTCATCCCCTACCTTTTCTCTGATCTCAGGATGACACAGACGCAGATACTGATAAGTCAGTTCTTTCAGGAAGTTGATGCCACCCATACCATCTGTCAATACATGAAATACTTCCAGATTGATACGATATTTAAAATATGTGACCCTAAAAAGATAATGTTTGTTTTTATTCTGCACAATAAAACGGCAGGGATAGGTATTCTCTTCTTTTACTTTAGGAGCAGGATTGCCATTTTCCTCAAAATAATACCAGAAAATGCCTTTTTGCAGACGAAGATTAAAGCCATCAAACTTCGGCAAGACAATATCCAGGGCTTCCTGTAAAAGCTCAGGGTCTACAAGCTCGGTCAGCGTTACACTGATCCGGTAGACATTACTCATGCTCTCCCCTGCAATAACAGGGAAGAGATTGGCTGTATTATCCAGCTTATCCCACCGAATCTCCTGACTCATGGACCTCTTCATCTTTTTGGTCTTTATAATATTCTCTGATTTATCTGAATCTACCAGATTATCATGATTCATTTTCTTTTTCATGATTTACCAAAATTCCCTTCTACCTATTCATGAGATATGTCTGCGCATTGCTGTACATATGCCCTGGCAGCTTCCCCGGTATCTGCGTATGTACCTGCACCGTAATCATTGCATACCTGTTCAAATATCTCTCTTACTTCTCCTGGCACACTTCCATCATTACTGAAAGATGCCTGAATGTTCTTCGCTTTGGTCATGCCTTCATAACGTTCATTAGTACCGTTTACTGCCGCTGATGGCATTCCTTTGATGCTTGCCATGGAATCCAGACGGTCAGAAACCAGCAGAAATCTCATGAACTCCAGTGCCAGCTCTTTACTGTCGCTGTTCTTGTTTACGGAGAAGCCATACCACGGTTCTGTATAAGCGTACGCACCTTGGTCTCCCAATGGAACATATTCAAATTCATACTCAAATGGCTCTGCACTGTAGCTCTCTGACTTTGACTCTCTCTTCTTCATGCCACTGACACACTCTGAATTGCATACATAGAAAGGCATCTGCCCCTCGAAGAATGCCATAATAGAACCATCATAGTTATCTTCCGGATAGGTACAGTTCAGCTCATAATCCGTATAGCCTTCCTTGATGATCGTCTCCAGACGCTCAAATGCAGGCAGAACTGCTGTAACTGCCTCTTCTTTTCCAGCCAGCAGATTCTCTAATGTTGTATCATCTGACAGAATATTCATTGCCATATTGACTGCCAGCTCTCCATACAGGAATCTCTGAGAGCCCTGAAGAGGTGTATATCCTTTGTCTTTTAACGCAGCCATTACATCAAGAAATTCGCTGTAATTGGCAGGAACCTCAAGCCCCTCATCTTTGAGCAGCGTTTTGTTTACTACGATTCCACAGGGATTCATGGCTATGGGAATACGCATAATTTTGCCATCTATCGTACATTCCTTCAATGCATCCGGCAAAACGGCACTTGTATCCAGATCCTCTTTGGAAAGGTCAAGACACCAGTCCTGTACATTATAATCTGCCAGATCTGTACGTGTGATATTCGCATCTGCCGTCATAAATATATCTGTACCCGCATTATTCGTCAGATATTCAGGCAGCATATAGCTGGTATTGTGATCATATAGAAATGTGACATTAGGATAAATCTCATTAAATGCATTAATCGCCTGATCAAGAGCCTCAAAATTACCCATAAATCCGGCAATTTCCAAAGTGTCCGTCTGCTGTGTATCCAGCCTTGGTGTAAAGGTATCTTTCTTTGCTGTCGAATTCGTTGTGTTACCACAAGCAGTCAAGCTCAACAGAGAAACAACAGTGATAATAGAAATCATTTTCTTCTTCATTATTATATATCCTCTCTTCTGTGAAGTGTTCCGGCTTTCGCCATTCTTAAAGCCTGTAAAACCTGTGCTATATGTATCGGCTTGGCTATATGCTCATCCATACCTGCTTCCAGACATGCATATATGTCTTCCGCAAAAGCATCTGCTGTCATCGCAACAACGGGAATGTTGCGAACATAGGAATTGTCGCTGCTCCTTATCTTACGTGTTGCCGTCTTACCATCCATGACCGGCATCTGTACATCCATCAGAACAAGTGTATATTTCGGTGACTCTGGATTATTCAGGATATCCAGACATACCTGGCCGTTCTCTGCACGGTCTGCAATAATTCCATGTTCATCAAGGAATGTCTGAATAATCATCCAGTTCAGATCATTATCCTCTGCATTCTGACTGATCATGACTTCTATTTCATTGACTAATTCACGCAATGAGAATACACAGGGACTCAGTGTCATTTTGCCGCTTTCTACTTTGGAAATATCCAGAATATCATTAATCAGGGTCAGCAAATGGTTCCCTGACATGGCTACCTTATCCAGACAATCCCTCGCATATGCCGGATCATCCAGATGTGACTTGGCAATCTCCGTCATTCCAATTACCGCATTCATTGGAGTACGAATATCATGAGACATGGAAGACAGGAATTGTGTCTTCGCCATATTGGCTTTCTCCGCTGTGTCAACAGCTACACGCAACTTGCGATTGACTGAACGGAAATGCAAGCCGTCAATTAATACAAGAATCATAAGTGTCCCACAGATTCTAAGAATAATACTCCAGTCTGCCATTTCTGTCTGTATATCCTCTGCCGGGATATAACCCAGCACCATGGCATCTGTGTTCATTCCAAGCTTGGAATAATAGAAGTAGCAGTCCTTACCGGCAGAATTTTTATATTTCATAAGTCCTGAATCTGTCGTCTTTAGCTGTTCTTCCAGCTTATCTCTTTCATTATAATTATCCTGAAAATTATAAGTCCTGATAAATTCCAGAAAATCTTTAGAACGCAGGGATGGCGACTGCATGATATATCCACCATCTGTATTGATGATACTGATCTCCGCTGATACGAACTCTGTCGGAAATACCCAGGTCTTTTGCAGTACATCTACTGGAATCAGACGTAATAACAGATAATCCTTATCACTTCCGTCTTCCTCACGTATCGTTACGCGGGAGCCTACACTGACTACTGTCTGCTGTGCTTCTCCAACACGATATTTGCCAAGAATCTGTATCTCATCCGCATCTGCACGAAACATGCTGTCCATTTTGTCCAGGAAAGTATCGTTGTTAAATGTGTCATCCTTCAATAAAGAATCATAGCAATGTACCCAGGAAATGCCATTTCGTATAACTGTGGATCTGGCTGATTTATCCTCCATATCTACCAAATGTGCAGAACGATTCTTGTTTGTATTAATCGTACGGATAAAATCAAGTGCCTCTTCTGCTGTCATATGCTGACTTTCAATATACGCTACCCAGTTATTTACATATCCCTTTTCCATATAAATATAGTTCTCGGATACCTGTTTCATGGATTCTACAGAAGTACAGAAATTATTCAGTTTCATCTCCTTTTTCTGTTCCAGCGTTGTTCTGGAGTAAATAAAAAGCGATATAATCAGAATTAGAATCAATACAATATTACAAATAACCAGAATATATTTTTTTATAAAATTTTTCATGATCTGTTCATTCCTGTCTTTTCTTTTTTGCTTATCGTATCCTTGGACTTACTTTATCATATGTTCAGGCAGATATTCGCGAATGACATTGCAAATTACCCTGATGCTGATTGGTTTTACAATATAATCATTCATACCACTGCTTAATAATCTCTCCTTCACGCCATCTATTGCATCTGCAGTCAAAGCAATAATCGGTATGTTCTGATTCTGGCATCCATTCAACTGGCGTATGCTCCTTGTCGCCTCTTCACCATTCATAAGCGGCATATGACTGTCCATAAATATGATATCATATGGCTTGTCCTGCGCCATTTTCACAGCTTCCTTACCATTTACCGCCTCATCAATATGTATGTCATATGGCTCCAGCATTGCTTTCACTACTTCTCTGTTCATATCATTATCATCAACCAGCAGAAGTTTCACATCTTTTACATTGAGCATAAGCTGTTGATGATCAAGCGCTTCTTCCTTTTCATCTATTCCAGATATATCCAGACTGTGATTGACAAGGTTAAGCATTCCCATAGCTGATGTTCTGATCATTGCAAAGCATTTTCTGACTTCGTTTGTCATTTCCTTATTCATGGCAACGTCTGTCATACCAAGGATGGCATTCATAGGCGTTCTGAGTTCATGTGACATGCGGGAGAGAAATTCCTTTCTCATCCGGTTCTCTTCTTCAGCCTGATTGCGCCCTACCATCATGGCTCTTGCTCTTTTTACCAGGAAATACATAATGGCACTTATAATAAGAAACTCCACCGCATATCCCAATATATAAGCAATGTATATCTGTATACGGGACATTCCCTGATATATGACCTCATAGCGCCGGGCAGATTTGATATATTCTGTGATCATCAGTATTACATAGGAGAATATACTGGTCTTAACAACAAGCTTCGGTTCAAAATACAGACAGCTTAATACAGGCGCCACAATATAGGTGATATAGATACCTATATGATTATTGGTTCCAAGAATTCCAATAAAAACAGCCGCCGCAATAAGCATATAATACCTCATGAAACTATCAGACATGAAATGTATCAAAATGCTGGGACTCACTGTTATAATAAGTCCTGCAATCAGAATAATGACTGTATAATTTATTCCAAATTCAAACACTCCTGCCCAGGAGCACACAACCAGAAAAACCATAGCAAGCGAACAAAACAGGAATATTCGCGCCATAATTTTATTGACCTGTCTGGTATTATCTTCTAACATTTCATGTTTCCTTTCAGAATTCATACTTTCTGAATCCATATTTAAAGTTTATCTTCTATATTATAGTTTATCTTCAAAGAACTGTCCGATTCTCTCCCATGTTTCATCCTGGAAAAACATAAGATCTGCATGGTCTGCTCCGTCCAGTGCAAGAAGTGTCACATCACATCCTGCCTTCTCCAATACATCATACAACTCTTCACTCTGGGTAAAAGGCACTGTACGATCCTTCGTTCCATGTATGATCAGAAATGGTGGTGCTGATGGTGTCACTCTGGATACCGGAGACTGCTTTACTGCATCCTCCTTGTGCGTCATGACATTATATCCAAGAAGCTGTGATTCTGGTGACATGGCAGCTTTTACAACATCATCATAAGGAAAAGAAGACACATTTGTTGGTGGATACCAGGGACAAGCAGCCTGTACTTGACTTGATTGGTCAAGATAGTCTCCTACGTCATTGGCAGGATCGTTGTCCAGCGCAGCCATACAGGTAAGATATCCTCCCGCGGATTCTCCCATAACGCCAACCCGGTCTGTATCAATGCGAAATCTTTTGGCATGTGCTCTCAGATAGCGGATTGCTGCTTTGACGTCCTGTAACTGCATCGGGTAGACTCCCTCATTAGACGTACGATATTCCACGCTGGCTACTGCAAATCCCCTCTCTGCAAGCCTGGATAAATATGCAAGATGGGCGGACTTATCCAGTCGAAGCCATCCGCCTCCACAGATCCATACAATGCACGGATACACTTTTCCTGTAGAATCTTCGGGATAGATCAGATCCATCTTCAAGTCTCTGCGGCAATGTCCATACCAGGAATCTACCTGCGCAAATGTAATATCTGTAGTCACAACGTACTGTGGTTTTATTATTTCAGGTGATAAAGTCTGTTTCATTAAGAATTCCCCCTTCTTCCCGTAACTTTCATCTTGTTCTAGTATAACACATCCTACTGCCATTGTGGAATATTCTGCACAAAAAAAGAGCACTATCGCATATTAAATATGTGATAATGCTCTGATAGTTCTTCACACTATTCTGCCTGAGGATCAGATACGCTTACCTTATGGTCATACCATTTCTGCTTTGTACCGATAATTGCAAGATCAAATTCCTTATCCAGTGCTTCTACAGGAACATCATATCCATTCACTTCTTCTGTAGTTCCATCTGCATAAGTAACAGTATCAATTGTTGGCTGAAGAAGTTCTGCGCCTTCCTTAGCTGCATCCTCTGCTGTACCTACGAAAAGATTTACGATCTTCTGTGATGCAAGACTGATATGAATGGTCATTTTGCCATCCTTTACAGTCAGAACACCGCGTCCGTCATTTGCTTCATTTACAGCAAACATGCTGCTGTCTGTGTTGAATTTTGCTGAATATGTACCATCTGCCAATTCTGTTGTATCAACGCTTGCAGTAGATACAGCTACATCACCAAGATTTTCCATAGCTGCCTTAGTATGGTCTACATAGATCTGCTGGATTGCTTCAATTCCACCAAGACCTGCGATCTGGCAGTCTACAGATTCAAATGCACCACTGGCATTGAACATGCTCTTCCAGGAATCTTCATCATCACCAGCCATATCATTGTTTGCATGGTCGCCTGCTACTACCATTAAAGGACGAAGTACAACTTTGGTATAGCCAGCTTCCTTAACTGCTTCAATGACTGCTTCGCATGCTGTTTCTTCCGGTTCACCCTCTACAGTACCGATAAATACGTTCTCATAGCCTAATTCGCTCATCTGAGTTGCCATCTGGCTGTAGCTTACTTTAGCAGAATGGGATGTACCATGTCCCATGAATACAAATGCTGTTCCATCTTCCTTTGCAGCATCAAGAGAATCAAATCCTGCTGTCTTTACTGCTTCTGCGGTAATTGCTTCTGCTACTTTAGCCTTATCATCATTTACAACAGTTGCATCAGAACCAACTTCACCAAGTAAAGGCTCTGCTACAGTAACTGTTTCAAACTTATCCTTATAATTATCCAGTGCTTCTACAAGTTCATCATACTCTGCACCATGCATTAAGTGTGTAGGCTGTACAACCAGATTCTTAACGCCATTTGCAACGGCTCTGTCAAGTGCCTGATCTACGTTATCAATCTTCTCGCCATCTCTTGCCTGTACATGATTGATGATGATCTGTGCTGTAAATGCTCTTCTTACAGACCAGTCAGGGTTTGCTTCGATAAGTGCCTTCTCGATTCCACCGATATCTTCTACACGGCTGTCATTGAAGGAAGTACCAAAGCTTACTACAAGAAGTTCATTCTCGCCAATCTCATCACTGTTTAAAGAATCATCCTTAGAAGCATCTCCTGTGTCTCTTCCAAAATAATCAGGATCTGCATTTTCGCCTTCTACCAGCTCTTTCTGTGCATCTGTCAGAGCATCCCAGGCTTCTTTTGCAGCTGCACACTGTGCATCTGTCTCATCTGTTCTTGACTGTACATAGATTGCGTCGATCAATGCTGCTACGTTATCTGCAGCTGCCTGATCATCTACTTCTGTTGTTGCAGCCTCTGTTGTCTCTACAGTTGAAGCAGTCTCTGTTGCTGCTTCTGTTGTTGTGGAAGTTGTTGCTGTTTCTGCATTACCGCATCCTGCTAACAGGCTGGATGTCAGAGTGAGTGCAACGAACATAGCCAGTGTTTTTTTCTTCATAATAATCTCCTCTTTTAAATATAATATAATTATGTATAGCTTCAGGGAAAAAGAAAACTCCGGTCAGCATCCCTGATCGGAGTAAAAAACAACACAAAAACAAAGCTAATATGATAGCTCTTCTTCGCAGTACGACCAATTACTCGTGATCCGGGATTTCGTCTTTTATACGGACATTCCCTGTACCAGATAGCTGGCAGGTTTCCTGGCTAAAAGATCTGCGCCCGGATTGCGCCTTCCCAATGCCAAAGCATCAGTGACATATATGAATCCGGACTCCCTTATCACAGTGACGAGATCGTACAGGAATTACACCTGTTTCCCTTTTAACCGACTTTATTATGCATTTGGCATAACAGCCGGCACCAATTATCTTTCTCTATGAAACTTGTACCATCATAGCATAGATAATTTATAAATGCAATAATTTCTATTACGATATATAATGAAATATTAAATGTATTATATTTGTATTTCATTATATATTCTACTTTGTATTTTTATATATCATATTATAT